>NZ_JASJXJ010000214.1:0-4908 GCF_035018685.1 Cryobacterium sp. RTC2.1 | reverse complement strand
GAACTGATCAACGAAGCCTCGTCGACCGCTGGTCGACGAGGCTTCTTTGCGACAACTCCGTTGCCTTTTACGATCTGAGCGTACGCACCATTCCCCTCTGCGCAAGGGCTTTCGCGGCATATCCTCGCTGCGCTACGGTATTCCACGGCCCCTTGCACATTCACCCCTGGCGCTGTCTCAAGGTCTTCGCCAAAAGACAATGGGAGATAAGAGAAAGAGGACCCACCGATGCCAGAACCACTCACGGTATACACACTGCCGAACTGCATCCACTGCACCCTGACCAAACGAGCACTCAACAACGTCGGCCTGGACTACGAGACCATCGACCTCACCCACGACCAGGTCGCCGCCGCCGTGGTCACACAACTCGGCTACCGAAACGCACCCGTCGTGACCGTTGGCACCGAACACTGGACAGGGTTCAGACCCGACAAAATCTCCGCCATCGCCACAGCCCACACTGCGGCACTCACGCCGATGCCGACGGAGGAGAACGCGTGATCAAGCCCGCACCTATCTCACCCCTGATGACACCGGCCGAAATATGCGCAGCACTAAACATCGACAGCGACGCGCTCAACAAGCTACGCACCACAACCGACAAGCTCAAAATCTTCGCCATCGACGCCCACCTAATCCGATTCGACCGCGAATCCGTTTCAGCTTTCAGCATCGACGAACCTCATCGTTGAGACACGATGAGGAGGCCCCTTCGCCGCGATACACACGCCGGGACGCCCCTTTGAACCGGCTCAGCGCAGAGTCCCGGTAACCACATCTCCGACGATCAGGACTCCCCTGATAACTTCAACCGAGATGAAGCGCTCCGGTTGCCTTTGGCAAGCTCACGTGCATCGATTCAATGCCGGGCGTGCCGCCTATCAGGCGCGCCAGAGCTCAAGCGTCGGCCAGGCATCCGGGACGCCCATCGATTCGATCGTCACACAGCCAGATTCGGGAAAAGAGTTTAGGAGCTCCACGGCCCTGGCGGGCCAGCCACTGTCCGGTTCGATCGATCTGAGCAGATAGGCCATCACCGCGAGAGCGTTGTACACGCCGAACACAGCTTTCGCGGAATCCCCGTCCTTGAGATGACCAAGAAGTGGCACCTGGTCGTGACTGGGTCGTGCCGGTGCGCTGACAAGCTTGCGGTTAAAGAGGCGTGCGTGATGTGCAGAGACATTCCGGACATAGTTCAGGCTGGAGATCCAGCTGACCATTACCTTCTTCGACGGTGCCCCGTAGGCCGCGGCGATCTCCGTCGCCAACGAACTGTTCAATCCCGAATAGAGCCGGCCGAGATGTCCGAGCTCCAGAATTTCCGTTAACGCCCAGATAGGCATTTCATCGTCGTACTTGTTGCGAAAGTGAGCGACGAAGGCTTCGTCAGAATCGGCCTGGCGCTCTTTCACACGCTCGATCCACTGCGCGTGTCTACTGGGCAGTGTGTCGCCGGTCGCCTTATCAGTCTGTGATTCCGTAAACGAGTTGACGAAGTTGACGGGGTCCATGTGGGCGAATGCCGATTGCCTGCCCAACACATAGCCGATCTGCATGCGGAAAGAAATCTCGATCCGCTCGATGCCCTCGAGAACGAGCATCCGCAGGCGACGATCAAAATCAATGAGCGCAGAAGCTTGCCCTACAGACGTGCCGGAACGATAGCGGTTAAGAACTCGAAACCTGATCCGTCCGGCGTCATCCCGAAAAGGTTCCGATTCCCGGAATGGATAAAGGTAGCCCGTGAGTCGGTAATACCCGACGGCTCGAAGCAACCCGCGGAAACTCTCGTGGTCGCCCACCTCAACGCCGCGTGACTCAAGCTTGGCGACCTGTCCGTCGACCGACAACCACTTCTTTGTGTACTCAGCCACGAGTCCCCCAGTTAAAGAAAATCAGCCCGAGCCGTGAGGCGAGCGGGCTGATCGTGATGAATTTAGCGTACCACGGCCGCCCTTCAGCGCTCTGACACCCAGCAGCCGGCCATTCCTCCCCCGCCGATGGGTTCGCCCACCCCTTTCTGGCGGGTTCAGTCGCACCCACATCGGCCCTCAAACGCAGCACCCTAGACGACCTCCTCAGCGAGCTGGTCTCAAGGAGGAAATCGCCTCTGTTGCTTCCACCACTTGAATCCGCCGAAGCCCTTGCGAACGCGGGGATGAGACTGGGTGGGTCGTGTCCGGGTCTCTGTTGCGCACAGATGGACTCCGCGCAACAGAGCCTGTCAACCGGTTATCCAATCAGTTCAAGAACGGGGCCTTCATGCAATGCCCTATAGATGTCGTCGCGGATGTCATTCGCTTCGCCGTGCGTCAGGGTCTTGGAGATTGGTCGGAGTGTGAGTCGGACAAGTGCATTTGCTTGGTCCGGCTGGAGCCTCAGCCTGTCCTGCGCGCCTCGCGGGAGATCCGCGTACGCGGTGGCGTTCAGAACTTCCACCGATTCAAGGTCGTCGATGCGATCGCCTAACGCCGCCCTTGCTCGATCACCCAGGGTCTCGGCGTCCGCAGCCACGTCGACGACGATCGAGATGTCGCGGCGGATCACGGGCATGACTGAAATGGCCTGCCAGGGTGACAGGGTGAGCATTTGCTGTGCGATCCGTGGATCCGCCGCCCGCAGAAGCCGAATGTCAGGGATACCCTTTCTCAGCATCAACGCCCGGTCCAGCCCCATGCCCAGAGCAAGCCCAGACCACGCATCGGGGTCCAGACCGGCCGCGGTGAGGATGTGCGGTGCGATCAATCCGCACTCCGCCAGCTCCAGCCACTCACCCGCGATTGACACATCGACCTGACAGCCGTTGACCGTGTACGGATGCGCCGCCGAAACGGGGCGCCACTTCGCGCCGGGCAGCACCGTTTTCACCAGGGTTTCGATCATCATCTGCAGATCTGCGGCAGTGAGTGTCTTGCCAGAACTCACCCGCCACAGATCAACCTGGTGCGGGGCCCCTACGTGGGTGCGGTCGATTGCATCGCGGCGGTAGACCAGGCCAGGCAACACCAGCAGCCGGTCGCAGCTGGTCTGCGTCGACACCGACTGCAGCAGGGTGGGAATCGAGGCCGATGTGTGGCTGCGCAGCATCACCGTTGGACTCACATAGCGCGAGTATCGCCGGTCCCTGGTGACTGCCGTTGGGTCGAAGCCGAGCTTGTCGTAGTTGTCGGCGACAGCGACCAGCGGACTGTATCGGATGGTTTCGGCCGGGATGTCCCAGTGACCGGCAAGAGCGGATACGACGCCGTCGAGCAGCGTCTGCATCGCATGGTGACCCTGGTCAGGGTCGGAGAGGTCGCGAAGGTTGAGCGCGTCGGTGAGTTCCGCCGCAGAGAGATATGACGTCATGTTCTGGTCCTTTGATGAGATCGGATGGAGGAGCCACCCCCGACCGATCTGTCGCTGGACCTAAGCGCGTACGACTAAGCCCATGCGACCGGGAATCGGTCGAGGGCGAAGAAATCGCAGCGATACGTGCATGGCCTCAGCATAGGCGCAACACCCCGGAGACCACAGGTTTCCGAATGTCGCCTCTCGTTGACGCAACCACCGAAGGCAATCGTGATCGTTCGGGCCACGCTGGGTCCGTAGGGTCTGGTGCCCACAAGCCGGACCTCCTCCGGGCGCGTGCGTTCCTGTTCTACTGCGGCACCGTGAGGCTGAGCCAGCGTTCTTCGATGGCATAGCCGAGGTGTTCATTCATGCGGATGCTGCCGGCGTTGACTTGAGCTCCACCCGTGCCGAAGATCCGCACGCCGTCGTGGGCCAACGCCGTGACCGATGCGGCTTTGACGGCAACGGCGAGCCCTTTCCGACGATAAGAGCGGTGGACGGAAGTGAATTCGGTTTCAGCGCGCGTGGCCGTCAGGCTAATTACGCTGACGGCCACGAGTTGCCCGTCAGTGATGGCACCAAATAGGCGGCACCCGGATTTCCACAGTTCGAGCACGTCGCACTCGTCGCGGTGCGGCACGGATGTCGCTGGCGTAAACGGGTAGTCGGCGTGGTTCAAGGCTTCAAGGGCCGTGACCTGAAGCGCCCAGCTGTCATCGAGTTCCTCGATCAGGAATCCTTGGTCCGTTGCCGCGACGACGGCCGCGTTCAGGACCGTCAGGTTGGGTGGATCGCTGAGGCGCAGGCGGGCACCCCACGACTCGCCGACAACGACATACCCCGCCTCGGTTAGACGCTTCACGCATGGATCGCTGACTTGGACTACCTGGATATCCGCGTTCACGAGGCCTGCAGGCTTGCGCTCATGTCGAGAAGTCGGTCGCGATCACGTCGGTACAGTGCGGCATGCTCCAGGAAATCACTGCAGCCCGTGTCGGCGGCACGTTGATCCGTGACAACGGCAAGATCCTCCATGCGGTCCGCTGCCGTCCGAAGAACGGCAGTCTGGTCGAACTCATAGCCGTAGGAGCGAATGAACGCATCGAGCCGGCCGGGGCGAGCATCCCCTCCTGGGGCGTCAGGGTCTGCGTACTCGCCGAGCGGGACGAGCCGATATACGAGGAAAGCGAGATCCCAAATCCGAGGCCCGGGGGACGCCATGTCAACGTCGATAAGACCCGTGATGTGCCCGTCTTGGAAAACCATGTTGTACGGTGCGACGTCGTTCAGGCACACCACCTCGACTGGCTCGTGCGCAGGCAACTGCCATTCCGCGGCCGCGTGCACGAGGGGCGCGCTCGCGTCATGCACCCGTCGAAGCAAGGACCCAGCCTCGCGCAGGATCGTGGGCGACCAGATCCAGCTGGGCATTGGGTAATTGCCAACGATTCCCGGAAGGTAGGAGAGCACTTCCCGGCCCTGCTCGTCCAGGCCAAAGGGCTCAGGTACTTCCATCACTCCCGCCGCGCGGAGTGCGGTCAGAAGCTGATGCACCGCGGGAGTCCAAGGCCC
>NZ_JASJXJ010000213.1:0-5022 GCF_035018685.1 Cryobacterium sp. RTC2.1 | reverse complement strand
AGCGGGTGAATCGTCGTTCTCACCATTCGAGAACGACGATTCACCCGCTTTCGCGTTTCTGATCGGACGGGAATCAGCCCTTGACGGCGCCCGCCATGATGCCGGAGATGAGCTGCTTGCCGGCGAGGACGAACAGGATCAGCAGGGGAAGCGTCGCGAGCACGGCGCCGGCGAGGACGACGGAATAGTCCACGTACTTGGCGGACTGGAGCTGGCTGAGCGCGACCTGGAGTGTCGGGTTCTGCGGGGACACGATCATCGGCCAGAGGAAGTCCGTCCAGGCCATCATGAAGGTGAACAGCGAGAGGATCGCCATCGCCGGTCGTGCCGCGGGCACCGCGACGTTCCAGAAGGTCGTGATCATGTTCGCGCCGTCGACACGGGCTGCCTCGATGAGCTCGTCGGGGATGACGTCGACGAGGTACTGCCGCATGAAGAACACGCCGAACGCGGTGACGAGGGTCGGGATGATGATGGCACCGACGGAACCGGTCCAGCCGAACTGACGCATCAGGATGAACAACGGGATGATCCCGAGCTGGGTGGGAATCGCCATGGTCCCGACGACGAAGACCATCAGCCCGTTGCTGCCTCGGAAGCGCAGCTTCGCAAAGGCGTAGCCGGCGAGCGTGGAGAACGAGACCACGGAGACCGTGATGATCGTCGACACCACGACGCTGTTGAGCAGCGCCTGCCAGAACGGGATCGTGTCGAAGACGGCGGCGACGTTGATCCAGAACTGTCCGCCCGGGAGGAGCGGCGGCCATTCCTGGCTCAATACGGATGATGAGCTCGAGCCGACGACGACCGACCACCAGAGCGGGTACGCACCACCGAGGAACAGGGCGAGCAGGATGCCGTACGTGAGGAAACCGGGTCGTCTGTCGATCCCCAGGCCCTTGTGGCCCTTCATCCGCCCGGCGGGGTTCTTCTCGGCGCGGGGCTTGACGGGCCGGGCCGGCCGAACCGGCTCGGTGGGAGTTGGGGTGAGTGTGCCGGTCATGATCTGGACTCCTTCGCGCCGGTGGGGAGCGTGCTGGATGGAGGGGAATCAACGGGCTCGCCCGCTCCGGATGCCGCCAGTGCAGCCTCCCGGTCGGCCGCGGCCTTGCGCCGCAGCACCCGTTTCGCAGACTTGACGTCCGTGCGGGAATCCGTGGTGGCGATGCGCTGAGAAATCAGGAAGTTCAGGACGCCGAACGCCACGATGATGAGGAACAGGATGAAGGCGACGGCCGAGGCCTTGCCGAAGTTCTGCCGCTGGAACGCCATCTCCCAGAGATAGAGCACGGTGGTCTGGAATTGCCGGTGGGCGCCGCCCGGCGTCGGGGTCGTCGCATCGTACAGGCGAGGCTCCGTGAAGATCTGCAGGCCACCGATGGTGGCGGTGATGATCACGAAGATCATGGTGGGGCGGATGCTCGGCAGCGTGATCGAGAAGAACCGGCGGAAGAATCCGGCCCCGTCGAGGGCTGCCGATTCGTGGATGTCGCGCGGCACCGATTGCATGGCGGCGAGGAGGATGAGGGCGTTGTACCCGGTCCAGCGCCAGTTCACCATGCTGGCGATCGCGATGTGACTGGGGAAGACATCCGTCTTCCACATCACCGGATCGACGCCGACGAAGCTCAGGAGGTGGTTGATCATGCCGTTCTGCTCGCTGAACATGTTCGAGAAGATCAGCGCGACGGCGACCGGAGTCACCACGTACGGGATCAGGACGCTCATGCGCCAGAAGGTCTTGGCCCGCAGGTTCTGGTCGAGAACCGCGGCGATGAAGGTCGCGGCGATGAGCTGCGGGATGCTCGAGAGCAGGAAGATGCTCATCGTGTTGAACAGCGAGTTCCAGAACAGCGGGTCGTTCAGTTCGGCGGCGTAGTTGTCGAATCCGACCCACTCCCCCGGGCCGCTCAGCAGGTTCCAGTGGTTGAGCGACACCACGAAGGTGTACACCAGCGGGAACAGGCCGACGACGCCGAAGAGCACGAAGAACGGCGAGATGTACAGGTAGGGCGAGAGCTTCACGTCCAGGCGGCTGAGCCGGTGCTTGTAGGTGAGGGCGCTCTTGCGACCGGTACGGTCGGGCCGCGGCGGGCTGCTGGCTTCTGGTTCACGTGTGAGTGTCATGGTGGCTTTCTGCCTTCGAGCGGGAGTGCCCCGGCGCCTGCGGGCGCAGGTACCGGGGCACTCCCACCGAGCGGATGCTTGCTGCTACTTGTTGACGATGAGCTGGTTGAACAGCGTCATGGCGTCGGACCAGGCCTTGTCGCCTGACACGCCCTGATCGAGGGAGATCGTGGACGGTCCGAAGACCTTCTCCTGGATCGTGGAGTCATCCGGTCCCTTGTACTGGGCCTTCACGCCATCGGCGCGCTTGCTCAGGATGGATGCGATCGGTGCGTCGTTGAAGAAGGCCGAGATGCCGGTCCCCGCAGCGAGTGCAGGATCGGTCTGGGCGGCCGTGACGCTCGGGAACGCGCCTGCCGCCTGGAATTCGGCGACTTCCTGCTTGGCGTCGGTCAGCCAGGTGGCCAGTTCAGCGGCTTCCTTCGGGTGCTTCGACTGCGTCGGAACGGTCAGGAACGACCCGCCCCAGTTGGCGGCTCCTCCGGGGAAGACGTCGGCGAAGTCCCAGCCGGCCGTCGCGCCGACGGCGTCGCCGCCGGCGGTCTTGACCTGGCCCTGGACCACTCCGAGCATCCAGCCCGGGCACATGAAGGTTGCGAAGGTGCCGTCGGTGAACGACGTGCCCTTGTTCCAGTCCCACTGGGTCTGCTTGGCGGAGAGGCCGGCCGCGTTTGCGGCGGCGAGCTTCGTCCATGCGGACTTCAGGTCTGCGTTGTTCTCGACGTTGAGCTTGCCGTCCTTGGTGTAATAGCCCTCGGGGAGCTGGTTGACCATCGAGTTCCAGATGAAGCCGGACTGGTCGAACCACGCCTTGCCGGTTGCCTTCTGGTACTGCTCGCCCACCGCGAAGTACTTGTCCCAGGTGGAGCCGCTGCCCCCGAGCAGGGTGGCGACTGCGGCGCGGTCGGTCGGGAGACCGGCTGCTGCGAAGGCCTTGCTGTTGTAGCAGATGCCCTCCGGGCCGATGTCCGTGCCGTATCCGATGATGCGACCGTCCTTGTCGGTGGCCTGGTCGACCTTCCACGAAACCCAGCGGTCCTTGACCGAGTCTGCACCGTAAGCCTTGAGGTCGGTGAACTGGCTCGAGACGTTCTGAATCGCGCCCAGCCAGCCTTCCTCGACGGCGAGAACGTCGGAGAGGCCGCTGCCTGCCGCGATCTTGGTGAAGGCATCCGTCTGGGCATTGCCACCGGTGTCGATGTTGTTGGCCTTGATGGTGATACCGGGGTGCGAGGCCTCGTACTGGGCGTAGAGAGCATCCATGCCCATGGTGCCGAACGTCGTGACGGTCAGCTCGACCGGTGCGGCACTGGCTGAGGTGCCGGTTCCTGCCGATGAACAGCCCGTCGCAATGAGGGCGAAGGATGCGGCGCAGGCTACTGCTGCCCCGACCTTGGTGCGTCGTGAGAACTTCACTGTCACTCCTTTGTGTGCGTGTTTGTGCGTGTGTGTAATGCGAGAAATGTGTGTTGCAAGCGACCGGCGCCTGGCGGGTGGCTCTCAGGGAGAGGCGCCCGCCCAACGGGGTTGTGAGAGCGCTCTCATTTTGGTATGAGAGCGCTCTCACTGATCAACGCAACACTAGGTCACCCACCGATCCCTTGTCAAGGCGACACGAAACCCATTCGGCCGCGACCCTGCGGAGTGCCCCGCGCCCGCCTCGGGACGGCGCTCCGGCTCCGGTGTGCCAGCGCGCTGCGCGCATCCAAATAGACTGACCCCATGACATCGGGAGTCCGCAACGCGCGTCCGCCGCAGCCGACGCTCGAAATGGTGGCGGCCGAGGCCGGCGTGTCCCGCGCCACCGTGAGCCGCGTCGTCAACGGGTCGCCCAAGGTGCGGCCCGAGGTCGTCGTGTCGGTCACGGCCGCGATCGAACGGCTCAATTACGTGCCCAACCGCGCTGCCCGCTCGCTTGCCAGCCGGCAGACCCAGTCGGTCGCCCTCGTCGTGCCGGAAGACATGACGAAGTTCTTCGGCGATCCCTACTTCGCCGCCGTCGTGCAGGGCATCACCCAGCGCCTCGACGAGAGCGACTACACGCTCAACCTTCTGGTCGCCTCGACTGACCCGCGTCACAAGACCATGCGTTACCTGCGCGCGGGAAACGTCGACGGGGCACTCGTCATCTCGCACCACACCGGGGACAACTTCGTCGCCGACCTCGAATCCACGATGCCGGTCGTCTTCGGTGGGCGCCCGACCAACGACTCCGGCGCGAACAACTACTTCGTCGACGTCGACAACATCGCGGGCTCCATGAGCGGCGTCCAGCACCTTGTCGACATCGGCAGGCGCCGGATCGGCACGATCACCGGGCCCGTCGACATGCCGGCAGGCATCGACCGCCTCACCGGGTTCCGCCGGGTGCTCGAGAACGCGGGCCTCGCGACGGATGCCGTCGAGCACGCCGACTTCACGGCCTCCGGTGCCGCGGCGGCCACCCGCCGCCTGCTCGAGCGCTGCCCGGACATCGACGCCCTCTTCGTGGCGAGTGACCTGATGGCGACCGGCGCGCTCGGCGTCCTCGCCGAGCTGGGCAGGGCCGTGCCGAGGGACATCGCGGTTGTCGCATACGACGACAGCCCGGCAGCCACCTCGGGGCCGATCGGGATGACCACCGTGAGCCAGCCCTCGAAGGAGATGGGCTTCGCAATGGCGGACCTGCTCCTGCGCCTGCTCGCGGACGACGAGACCGTGCCGCACCGCAACATCATGCCGACCAGCCTGGTGCTGCGCGAGTCCGCCTGACCCGCTCCGCAGCATCCGCCCCGCACCGCCCCCTGCTCGCGAGAGTGCACTTGTGGCCCTTAACCCGCGGTGTGCTGTCTCGGGACGTCCCTGACACTTCATGTCTCGGGACGTCCCTGACACTCGGGTCGGGATGTTGCGGGC
>NZ_JASJXJ010000212.1:0-5282 GCF_035018685.1 Cryobacterium sp. RTC2.1 | reverse complement strand
GCCCCTCCGGCAGCGCCCGGCACGGGGGAGACGCCTGCCGCCGTCGAGGACCTGCTCCCCGGGCTCGGCGCGCTCTACGAGGACCTGCACCGGAACCCCGAGCTCTCCTTCGCCGAGCACCGCACCGCTGCCCTGCTCGCCGGGCGGTTACGCTCCCTCGGCTACGCGGTGACCGAAGGCGTCGGCCGTACCGGCGTTGTCGGTATCCTGCGCAACGGCGCCGGGCCGACCGTGCTGCTGCGCGCCGACATCGACGCCCTGCCCGTCGCTGAGGCCACCGGGCTGCGCTATGCGAGCACGATCACCCAGGTCGGCGTCGACGGCGTGGAGTCGCCGGTCATGCACGCCTGCGGCCACGACATGCACGCCACCTGGCTGATCGGCGCCGCCGCCATCCTCGCCGGGCAGCGCGCCGACTGGTCCGGCACCCTCCAGCTCGTGTTCCAGCCCGCCGAGGAGCTCGGCGCCGGCGCCGCCGCGATGATCGACGATGGCTTCTTCGACCGCTTCGGAACGCCCGACATCACCCTCGGCCAGCACGTCACCCCGTGGCCGGCCGGCGAGCTGCTCTACCGGGCAGGGAGCGTCATGACCGCGGCCGATTCGATCCGCATCGTGCTGCACGGCACGGGGTCACACGGATCCACCCCCGAGCAGTCCGTCGATCCCGTCGTGCTCGCGGCATCCGTCGTCTTGCACCTGCAGACGATCGTGTCGCGCGAGATCGCCGCCGCCGACTTCGGCGTGCTCACGATCGGCACCCTGCACGCCGGCACCAAGCAGAACATCATCCCCGACTCTGCCGAGCTCGGCATCAGCATGCGCACCTACGAACCGCTCGTGCGTGAGCGGATGCTCGCCGCCATCACCCGGATCGTCACCGGCGAGTGCGAGGCGGCCGGTTCGCCGCGCCCGCCGGAGATCGAGGTCACCTTCTCGGTGCCGGCCCTGGTCAACGAGCCGGCCGTGACGGCCGAGTTCGCTGCACTGTTCACAGAACGCTTCGGCGCCGGCCGGGTGGGCGTCGGCCCGCAGGCGGCGCCGAGCGAGGACTTCGGCCTCTGGGGCACCCGCGCAGGCTGCCCGTCCTTCTTCTGGTTCACCGGTGGCGGCGACCCCGCCGCGTTCCGTGCCGCGATCGCCGCCGGCCGCATGCAGGACGTGCACTTCAACCACTCGCCGTTCTACGCTCCGGTACAGGACCCCACGATCCAGACCGGCGTCGAGGCCATGGTGGCCGCGGCCCGCCATGCCCTCGCCCGCTGACCGTCAGGGTCGGTCGGGAGGGTCAGCGGGCGCGGTCCTGCCGGGGCACGACGACGGTCTTGATGATCAGCAGGATCGAGGCCGTGACCGGGATCGCGATGAGCGCCCCGAGCATCCCGAGCAGTGCCCCGCCGGCGATCGCCCCGATCACCACGAGTGAGCCGGGCACGGCGATCGCCTTGTTCATCACCCGCGGGGTGAGCACGTAGGCCTCGATCTGCAGGTACACGAGGTAGTAGAGGCCGATCCAGAGTGCCGTCGCGGGGGAGGCGAGCAGGGCGACCGCGACCACGATCGCCGCGGCGAACACCGAGCCGATCAGCGGCACGAGCGCGAGCGCGAAGACCACGACCGCGAGCACCCCCGCGAACGGCACGCCGATGATCAGCATCGCCACGAGGCCGAGGCCCGAATTCAGGCACGAGAGCAGCAGCATCCCGTTCACATAGCCGCCGATCGAGCCGGTGATCTGCTCGGAGATGTCGATGAAGCCCGGCCGGCGCGGGCGTGGCACGAGCGCGTACAATGCCTTCTTCATCGGGTCGAGCGACGCGAGGAAGTACAGGCTCAGGATGAGCACGATCATCCCGCCGGTGATCCCGTTGATGAGGCCGACGCCGACCTTGACCAGGCCGGAGCCCACGAACAACCAGCTCGCAGGGTCGGTCGCGAGGGCGATGAGTCCCTCGAAGAGAGCGGGCAGGTCGATGATCCCGAGCTGGTCCGACAACAGGATGAACCAGTCCTGGTGCTCCAGGCCGACCAGGTAGCCGGGCGCCAGTTGGGCGAAGGTCACGACCTGCCGCACGACCACGGGAACGACGAGCAGTACGAGCAGCACGGCGATGACGGTGAGGGTCACGAACACGAGCCCGATGGCGAGCGGGCGGCGCAGGCCCCTGCCGACGAGCAGCCGCACCACGGGATCGAGGCCGAGGGCGATGAACAGGGCGGCGCCGATCGAGATCAGGATCGTCGAGAGCGACGCAAGCGCGACCCCGAGCACCACGGCAGAGAGCACCCCGAGCGCCCCGACGAATCCGGCGATGAAGGGCGATCGCAGCGTCGTGGCGACCGCGAGCGGCTCGTCCTGCCGAGCGGATGCCGCCACGCGGCCCCAGCGCACCCCCGGCGTCACGCGCGGCCGGGACGCCCGGCTCCGGGCATCCGCCTCATGCGGCCGGTTCTTCGTGAGACCGTTTTTCGCCCGGGCCGTGACCTGCGGATTGTCCACGCCGTCCATGATGCTGCCTCTCGCCGCCGTCGACCCGGTGCGGCTGCCGCACGGACCCGATGATGAGGGTATTACCCACTCAAGCGACGCCGCAAGGATTGCCGGACGCAGACATCCGTCACGCCTGCGGCGAACAGAGGCGCGCTTTGGTTGCTTCCCTCGTTACTCTCGATGTATCGGCGCCACACCTGCCCCTGGTGCCAAGGGAGTGATCACATGTTTGAGAGATTTACCGACCGAGCTCGTCGTGTCGTCGTTTTGGCCCAGGAAGAGGCCAAGATGCTCAACCACAACTACATCGGCACCGAGCACATCCTGCTCGGGCTGATCCACGAGGGTGAAGGCGTCGCCGCCAAGGCCCTCGAGAGCCTGGGCATTTCGCTCGACGCCGTGCGCGAGCAGGTCCAGGACATCATCGGCCAGGGCCAGCAGCAGCCGACCGGGCACATCCCGTTCACGCCGCGCGCCAAGAAGGTGCTCGAGCTGAGCCTCCGTGAGGCCCTGCAGCTCGGCCACAACTACATCGGCACCGAGCACATCCTGCTCGGCCTCATCCGCGAGGGTGAAGGCGTCGCCGCCCAGGTGCTCGTCAAGCTCGGCGCTGACCTCAACCGGGTGCGCCAGCAGGTCATCCAGCTCCTGTCCGGCTACCAGGGCAAGGAGCAGGTCCAGGTCGGTGCCAACGAGACGGCGAGCGGACCGGCGGGCAGCCAGATTCTCGACCAGTTCGGCCGTAACCTCACCCAGGCCGCGCGCGAGAACAAGCTCGACCCCGTGATCGGTCGTGAGAAAGAGATCGAACGGGTCATGCAGATCCTGTCCCGGCGATCGAAGAACAACCCGGTCCTGATCGGGGAGCCCGGCGTCGGCAAGACCGCTGTCGTCGAGGGCCTCGCCCAGGCCATCGTCAAGGGTGATGTGCCCGAGACGCTCAAGGACAAGCAGCTCTACTCGCTCGACCTCGGCTCGCTCATCGCCGGAAGCCGCTACCGCGGTGACTTCGAGGAGCGCCTGAAGAAGGTCACCAAGGAGATCCGCACCCGCGGCGACATCATCATCTTCATCGACGAGATCCACACCCTCGTCGGTGCCGGTGCCGCTGAGGGCGCCATCGACGCGGCGTCGATCCTCAAGCCGCTCCTCGCCCGCGGTGAGCTGCAGACGATCGGTGCGACGACGATCGACGAGTACCGCAAGCACTTCGAGAAGGATGCCGCGCTCGAGCGCCGCTTCCAGCCGATCCAGGTCGCGGAGCCGTCCCTTCCTCACACCATCAACATCCTCAAGGGACTGCGCGACCGGTACGAGGCGCACCACAAGGTGTCCATCACCGACGGCGCCCTCGTGGCCGCGGCGAACCTCGCCGACCGCTACGTGTCCGACCGGTTCCTCCCGGACAAGGCCATCGACCTGATCGACGAGGCCGGCGCGCGCCTCCGCCTCTCGATCCTGTCGAGCCCGCCCGAGCTGCGCGAATTCGACGAGAAGATCGCCGTCGTCCGCGCCGCGAAGGAGACCGCGATCGAGGACCAGGACTTCGAGAAGGCCGCCGGCCTGCGCGACGAGGAGAAGAACCTCCTCGGCGAGCGACTGCGCCTCGAGAAGAAGTGGAAGTCCGGCGACGTCAAGACGACCGCCGTCGTCGACGAGGGCCTGATCGCCGAGGTGCTCGCCCAGGCGACCGGCATCCCGGTGTTCAAGCTCACCGAGGAGGAGTCGTCGCGGCTCGTCTTCATGGAGAAGGCCCTGCACCAGCGTGTCATCGGCCAGGAAGAGGCCATCTCGGCGCTCGCCAAGACCATTCGACGCACCCGTGCCGGACTCAAGGACCCGAAGCGCCCGAGCGGTTCGTTCATCTTCGCCGGCCCCACCGGCGTCGGCAAGACCGAGCTCGCCAAGGCGCTCGCCGAGTTCCTCTTCGATGACGAGGCCGCCATGATCTCGCTCGACATGAGCGAGTACGGCGAGAAGCACACCGTGTCGCGCCTGTTCGGTGCGCCTCCCGGGTTCGTCGGCTTCGAAGAGGGCGGCCAGCTCACCGAGAAGGTGCGTCGCAAGCCGTTCTCCGTTGTGCTGTTCGACGAGATCGAGAAGGCCCACCCGGACATCTTCAACTCCCTCCTCCAGATCCTGGAAGAGGGCCGGTTGACGGATGGCCAGGGTCGCGTGATCGACTTCAAGAACACCGTGATCATCATGACCACGAACCTCGGCACCAAGGACATCAGCAGCTCGCCCGTCGGCTTCCAGCTCTCGGGCGACACGACGACCGGCTACGAGCGGATGAGCGGCAAGGTGAAGGAGGAGCTCAAGAAGCACTTCAAGCCCGAGTTCCTCAACCGCGTCGACGAGGTCATCGTCTTCCCGCAGCTGACCAAGCCGGAACTGCTCCAGATCGTGGACCTGTTCATCAAGCGCCTCAGCGACCGCCTGCTCGACCGCGACATGACCGTCGAACTGACGATCCCCGCGAAGGAGCACCTGATCGAGGTCGGCTTCGACCCCGCTCTCGGCGCCCGGCCGCTGCGCCGTGCGATCCAGCGCGAGGTGGAGGACCGTCTCTCCGAGAAGATCCTGCAGGGCGAGCTCAACGCGGGTGACCACGTGCACGTCGACTTCCTCGCCGGCGAGTACGTGTTCACCACGACGGCGCGTGCCACGCCCGTGTCCATCGGCGTGAACGCCTCGGCCGCGCTCGGCACCGGGTCGGGCACGCCCGACCTCGCGGTCGCAACGGACTAAGCACCCGACGCACGACAACCTGGAGGGGCCAGGCGGAGAC
>NZ_JASJXJ010000211.1:0-5368 GCF_035018685.1 Cryobacterium sp. RTC2.1 | reverse complement strand
CTAAGTTAAGTCCGGCGGTGTCCTACTCTCCCACAGGGTCCCCCCTGCAGTACCATCGGCGCTGAGAGTCTTAGCTTCCGGGTTCGGAATGTGACCGGGCGTTTCCCTCTCGCTATAGCCGCCGAAACATCTTTCGATGGATCGATTCTATATTTTTCAGTTATAGACCCCGACTGCCTGTGAGGGCGATGCCGGGGTTGTTCTCGACCGTACGTCGAGAACCACATAGTGGACGCTTGCAGCTTATTCAAACTGGTGTGTTATCAAATTATTGGCTTATTAGTACCGGTCAGCTCCAAGGGTCTTTAGTCCCCTCTTCCACATCCGGCCTATCAACGCAGTAGTCTAGCTGCGAGCCTCTCCCCCGAAGGGATGGAAATCTCATCTCGAAGCCGGCTTCCCGCTTAGATGCTTTCAGCGGTTATCCGTTCCGAACGTAGCTAATCAGCGGTGCTCCTGGCGGAACAACTGACACACCAGAGGTTCGTCCATCCCGGTCCTCTCGTACTAGGGATAGATCTT
Organism: Cryobacterium sp. RTC2.1; assembly: GCF_035018685.1. Lineage (NCBI taxonomy): Bacteria > Bacillati > Actinomycetota > Actinomycetes > Micrococcales > Microbacteriaceae > Cryobacterium > Cryobacterium sp. RTC2.1. Next base: position 4,846 of record NZ_JASJXJ010000211.1, on the reverse strand, counting down.
CTCAAATTTCCTGCGCGCGCAGCGGATAGGGACCGAACTGTCTCACGACGTTCTAAACCCAGCTCGCGTACCGCTTTAATGGGCGAACAGCCCAACCCTTGGGACCTACTCCAGCCCCAGGATGCGACGAGCCGACATCGAGGTGCCAAACCATGCCGTCGATATGGACTCTTGGGCAAGATCAGCCTGTTATCCCCGAGGTACCTTTTATCCGTTGAGCGACAGCGCTTCCACAAGCCACTGCCGGATCACTAGTCCCGACTTTCGTCCCTGCTCGACTTGTCAGTCTCACAGTCAAGCTCCCTTGTGCACTTACACTCGACACCTGATTGCCAACCAGGTTGAGGGAACCTTTGGGCGCCTCCGTTACTTTTTAGGAGGCAACCGCCCCAGTTAAACTACCCACCAGGCACTGTCCCTGAACCGGATCACGGTTCGAAGTTAGATATCCAATATGACCAGAGTGGTATTTCAACGTTGACTCCACCTGAACTAGCGTCCAAGCTTCACAGTCTCCCACCTATCCTACACAAGCCACACCGAACACCAATACCAAGCTGTAGTAAAGGTCACGGGGTCTTTCCGTCCTGCTGCGCGTAACGAGCATCTTTACTCGTAATGCAATTTCGCCGAGTTCGCGGTTGAGACAGCTGGGAAGTCGTTACGCCATTCGTGCAGGTCGGAACTTACCCGACAAGGAATTTCGCTACCTTAGGATGGTTATAGTTACCACCGCCGTTTACTGGGGCTTAAATTCTCAGCTTCGCCTTGCGGCTAACCGTTCCTCTTAACCTTCCAGCACCGGGCAGGCGTCAGTCCGTATACATCGTCTTGCGACTTGGCACGGACCTGTGTTTTTAGTAAACAGTCGCTTCCCACTGGTCTCTGCGGCCTTCGAACGCTCCAGGAGTAAATCCCTTCACGCCTCCGGCCCCCCTTCTCCCGAAGTTACGGGGGCATTTTGCCGAGTTCCTTAACCACGATTCTCTCGATCTCCTTAGTATTCTCTACCTGATCACCTGAGTCGGTTTGGGGTACGGGTGACTAAAACCTCGCGTCGATGCTTTTCTTGGCAGCATAGGATCACTGATTTCGCCCTTACGGGCTACCCATCGGGTCTCAGCCTTATATGAGAGACGGATTTGCCTATCTCTCGGCCTACATCCTTAGACCGGGACAACCATCGCCCGGCTCAGCTACCTTCCTGCGTCACACCTGTTAATACGCTAACCGCACCAGCATAGGGTCGCACGCTAGGCCTCACGCTTCACCCCGAAGGGATCCATCTAGAGGATTCAGATGCTTAGCATTACTGGATTAGCTTGGACGGTTTTTCGCCAGTACGGGAATATAAACCCGTTGTCCATCGACTACGCCTGTCGGCCTCGCCTTAGGTCCCGACTTACCCAGGGCGGATTAGCCTGGCCCTGGAAACCTTGATCTTTCGGAGGACGGGTTTCTCACCCGTCTTTCGCTACTCATGCCTGCATTCTCACTCGTGTAGCCTCCACGGCTGGTTTACACCGCCGCTTCGCTGGCCACACGACGCTCTCCTACCCATCAACACGGCTGAACCAACACAACAAGTGTGCGGCTTACCAAAAATATCAATGCCACAACTTCGGTGGCGTGCTTGAGCCCCGTTACATTGTCGGCGCGGAATCACTTGACCAGTGAGCTATTACGCACTCTTTCAAGGGTGGCTGCTTCTAAGCCAACCTCCTGGTTGTCTGTGCAACTCCACATCCTTTCCCACTTAGCACGCGCTTTGGGACCTTAGTTGGTGGTCTGGGTTGTTTCCCTCTCGACGATGAAGCTTATCCCCCACCGTCTCACTGCTGCGCTCTCACTTACCGGCATTCGGAGTTTGGCTGACGTCAGTAAGCTTTTAGGCCCCATCGGCCATCCAGTAGCTCTACCTCCGGCAAGAAACACGCAACGCTGCACCTAAATGCATTTCGGAGAGAACCAGCTATCACGAAGTTTGATTGGCCTTTCACCCCTATCCACAGCTCATCCCCTCCATTTTCAACTGAAGTGGGTTCGGTCCTCCACGACGTCTTACCGTCGCTTCAACCTGGCCATGGATAGATCACTTCGCTTCGGGTCTAGGACATGCGACTGAATCGCCCTATTCAGACTCGCTTTCGCTACGCATTCCCCTCTCGGGTTAAGCTCGCCACATATCACTAACTCGCAGGCTCATTCTTCAAAAGGCACGCTGTCACCAGAATCAGACTGGCTCCAACGGTTTGTAAGCAAACGGTTTCAGGTACTATTTCACTCCCCTCCCGGGGTACTTTTCACCTTTCCCTCACGGTACTTGTTCACTATCGGTCATGTAGGAGTATTTAGGCTTATCAGGTGGTCCTGACAGATTCACACGGGATTTCTCGGGCCCCGTGCTACTTGGGATACTCTTCGGGCGATTACTGCATTTCGACTACGGGGTTCGCACCCTCTATGACCAGGCTTTCAATCCTGTTCGTCTATACAACGCTCTAACCCTCACTGTTCGGCAGAATCAGCAGAAAAGTCCCGCAACCCCGACCATGCAACGCCTGCCGGCTATCACACATGATCGGTTTAGCCTCATCCGGGTTCGCTCGCCACTACTAACGGAATCACTATTGTTTTCTCTTCCTGTGGGTACTGAGATGTTTCACTTCCCCACGTTCCCTCTACCCGCCCTATATATTCAGGCGGGAGTCACCAGGTCACCTTACGGGCCTGGCGGGGTTTCCCCATTCGGACATCCTCGGATCACAGTTCGTTTATCAACTCCCCGAGGCTTATCGCAGATTACTACGTCCTTCTTCGGCTCTACATGCCAAGGCATTCACCGTTTGCTCTTAGAAATTTGAAATCACATGAGTTTGAATCGATTAAGAATCGTAAAACTTTCGTCTCACGATCGAAATTGACCAATGATCTATAAATAGATCTTTGTAATTTGCAGTCCGAAGACTGTCAAATTTAAGATGCTCGCGTCCACTGTGTAGTTCTCAAAGTACGGGCGGTACCCTCACCTGCCCACGATTGATGTGAACAGGAAAAGGTCCAGAGGAACAGTCCAACCAGGCAAAACCCAGTTGTTCCGGTCCCTCAGGACCCAACAGCGTGCATATATGTTTCCTTCATAACCGGACCTTTCCAACGAGGCACCGCAAGCGGTACCAGGCGTACTGGATCCAGAGATGATCTCTGCATATCAATGTCAATGTTCCACCCATGAGCGCCATCGAAGAACATTCGTCTTCGTATGGCTTGGCAGTGTTACTCCGCTGTATACAGACGGCACTGCTGTGCTCCTTAGAAAGGAGGTGATCCAGCCGCACCTTCCGGTACGGCTACCTTGTTACGACTTAGTCCTAATCACCGATCCCACCTTCGACAGCTCCTTCCCGTGAGGGTTAGGCCACCGGCTTCGGGTGTTACCGACTTTCATGACTTGACGGGCGGTGTGTACAAGGCCCGGGAACGTATTCACCGCAGCGTTGCTGATCTGCGATTACTAGCGACTCCGACTTCATGAGGTCGAGTTGCAGACCTCAATCCGAACTGAGACCGGCTTTTTGGGATTCGCTCCACCTTGCGGTATTGCAGCCCTTTGTACCGGCCATTGTAGCATGCGTGAAGCCCAAGACATAAGGGGCATGATGATTTGACGTCATCCCCACCTTCCTCCGAGTTGACCCCGGCAGTATCCCATGAGTTCCCACCATTACGTGCTGGCAACATAGGACGAGGGTTGCGCTCGTTGCGGGACTTAACCCAACATCTCACGACACGAGCTGACGACAACCATGCACCACCTGTATAGAGACCTTGCGGGGCGACTGTTTCCAGCCGTTTCCTCTATATGTCAAGCCTTGGTAAGGTTCTTCGCGTTGCATCGAATTAATCCGCATGCTCCGCCGCTTGTGCGGGCCCCCGTCAATTCCTTTGAGTTTTAGCCTTGCGGCCGTACTCCCCAGGCGGGGAACTTAATGCGTTAGCTGCGACACGGAGACCGTGGAATGGTCCCCACATCTAGTTCCCAACGTTTACGGCATGGACTACCAGGGTATCTAATCCTGTTCGCTCCCCATGCTTTCGCTCCTCAGCGTCAGTTACGGCCCAGAGATCTGCCTTCGCCATTGGTGTTCCTCCTGATATCTGCGCATTCCACCGCTACACCAGGAATTCCAATCTCCCCTACCGCACTCTAGTCTGCCCGTACCCACTGCAGGCCCGAGGTTGAGCCTCGGGTTTTCACAGCAGACGCGACAAACCGCCTACGAGCTCTTTACGCCCAATAATTCCGGACAACGCTTGCACCCTACGTATTACCGCGGCTGCTGGCACGTAGTTAGCCGGTGCTTTTTCTGCAGGTACCGTCACTTTCGCTTCTTCCCTACTAAAAGAGGTTTACAACCCGAAGGCCGTCGTCCCTCACGCGGCGTTGCTGCATCAGGCTTTCGCCCATTGTGCAATATTCCCCACTGCTGCCTCCCGTAGGAGTCTGGGCCGTGTCTCAGTCCCAGTGTGGCCGGTCACCCTCTCAGGCCGGCTACCCGTCGTCGCCTTGGTGAGCCATTACCTCACCAACTAGCTGATAGGCCGCGAGCTCATCCCTGACCAAAATTCTTTCCACCCCCAGAGATGCCTCCAAGGGTCGTATCCGGTATTAGACGTCGTTTCCAACGCTTATCCCAGAGTCAAGGGCAGATTGCTCACGTGTTACTCACCCGTTCGCCACTAATCCGAAGAGCAAGCTCTCCATCATCGTTCGACTTGCATGTGTTAAGCACGCCGCCAGCGTTCGTCCTGAGCCAGGATCAAACTCTCCGTAAATGTTTGATTG
>NZ_JASJXJ010000210.1:0-5435 GCF_035018685.1 Cryobacterium sp. RTC2.1 | reverse complement strand
GTGCATCCCCCATCACAGGGACGACGAAAATCACCCCTGACCAGAAGCTTCGCACGTCTTCCCTCTCCTGTCACTGTGAGGGATCCAGCCCGGACCGGTGGGAAGGATCGGTTCCGGGATCGAGACACGCGGCGCCTGCTGCCGGTCACCACGATCGCCGACGGCGAACGGAAGCCCAGTACCGGTAGCCGCGGACATCCGCTTGTCGATACAGTCGAGTTCTTCGCGCCGGACGACCGATAGGAACGATTGTGGACCTGACCCACCTCAACTGGCTGGCGATTCTGGCCGCCACCGTCGCCGCCTTCATCGCGGGCGGCATCTGGTTCGGCCCGAAGACGTTCTTCCCGCTCTGGTGGAAACTGATGGGCAAGGACCCGGCGGCGGTGCCGGGCGCCGCCAGCAACATGGCCGTCGTCTTCGGTGCGACGGCCGTCGCCGCGTTCGTCGAAGCCGTCAGCGTCGCCGTCGTGATCTCGTTCGTCGCGCCCGCCACTCCCGGTTTCGGCCCGCTCCAGGGCGCACTCACCGGCTTCCTGCTCGGCATCGGGCTCGCCGCTGCCTCGTCGCTCTCGCACCGGCTCTTCGCCGGGGCCGGATTCCGGGTCTGGCTGATCGAGGTCTCGAGCGACGTGCTCAATCTCACGATCATGGGCCTGATCATCGGGAGCTGGCGCTAACCGCCTGATGCTCGACCCCGCTCGACTACGGTGGGGAAGTGACCGATACCCTGCCCCCGTGCCCCGAATGTTCCAGCGACCTCGCCTACGAGATGGGCGCACTGCTCGTCTGCCCGCTGTGCGGGCACGAATGGGCCGCGGCCGACGTGAGCCTGACGGCCGACCCGGGTGACGCATCCGCCGAGCGCGTGATCACGGATGCCTTCGGAACCGTCCTCGCGGACGGCGACACCGTCACCGTGATCAAGGACCTCAAGGTCAAGGGCAGCTCGACCGTGGTGAAGGTCGGCACGAAGGTGCGCGGCATCCGCCTGGTCGACGGCGTCGGCGACCACGACATCGACTGCAAGATCGACGGCGTCGGAGCGATGCAGCTGAAGTCGAGCGTGGTCAAGAAGGCCTGACCCGAGGCCACGCAAGGTCACGCGACGACCGGTCAGTCCTCGACGCTCGTGACGCCTCCCTCCTGGACCCCCGGAGCCTGGGTGCCGGCGGACGGGGCACTGACGCGCGGACTGATGTTCTGATTGACGCGGAACACGTTGTCCGGGTCGTAGACGGCCTTCACCTCCGCGAGCCGCTCGTAGTTCGGCCCGTAGTTCTGCGCGATCCTGCCCTGATCGTCGGCGTCCATGAAATTGATGTAGCCGCCGGGCTCGGCAAAGGGGTGCAGCGCCTCCCAGTAGTCCCGAACCCAGCGGATGTTCGCCGCATTGTCCGCGGGGTCGTGCCACATCCCGGCGATGACCGGCGCGAAGTCCACGTTCCGGTAGGGGAATGCCGTCGCCCCCGGTGCGACCCGCTGCACCGCCCCGTCGATCGGGTAGTAGTGGTTCGCGGACTCCATGCTCGGGATCCGGCTGCCGAAGTCGACGGCGACCCGCAGCGCGTCATCGCTCAGGGAGGCGAGGAAGTCCGCCTTCCAGTACGCCTGCATGCCCTTCGGCAGCATCGGGTCGAACAGACCGTTCAGCACGGGGTACGGGAGCGGCCCGACAAACGAACCGGCGACGGGCGCGGCGTCGAGGATCGGCTGCCAGCGCTTCTCGCCCTCGTCGAGGGGTCCGGTCCAGGCGCCGACGATGACGCAGACGGGTTGACCGTGCCACTGCTCGGGCAGGAACGGCACCGGCGGTCCCTGGTGGAACCCGAGGAACACGCCGAACTCCTCCGGGGCGTTCGCGATGAAATCCCGGTAGAAGCGGCCGACGGTGTCTGCCTCCGCCGCGGGGTAGATCACCAGGCCCCCGTAGATGGTGGAGACCGGGTGCAGCCGGAACTCGAGCGAGGTGACCACTCCGAAGTTACCGCCCCCGCCGCGCAGCGCCCAGAACAGGTCCGCGTTCTCGGTTTCACTCGCCACGAGGAACCGTCCGTCCGCGGTCACGACATCGGCGGAGAGCAGGTTGTCACACGACAATCCGAATTGCCGCGAGAGGTACCCGATTCCGCCGCCGAGGGTGAGCCCGGACACGCCCGTCGAGCCGATGATCCCGCCGGTCGTTGCGAGGCCGAAGGCGTGGGTCGCGTGGTTGAAGTCCGCCCAGGTCGCCCCGGGCCCGGAACGTGCCGTTTCCGCGGCCGGATCGACCCGAACACCGGTCTGCGCGACGAAGTCGATGACGAGGCCGCCGTCGACCGTGCCGAACCCGGGGGCGCTGTGCCCGCCGCCGCGAACGGCGACGGGGAGTTCGTGTTCCCTGGCGAACGCGACGCTCGTCATCACGTCGGCGACCTGCGAGGGCCTGACGACGACGGCCGGACGTTTGTTGATCATCCCGTTGTAGACGGCTCTCGCGTCGTCGTACCCCGGGTCGTCAGGTCCGATCACGGATCCGCGGACTCGTTCACGCAGAGAGTCAAGGGTGAAGGGTGCCATGATTCCTCCTTTGGACGGCATGCCCGGAACCGGTCCGGGCCCTCACGGCGTCCGTAGTACACCCATCGCGGGCCGTGGTCAAGGCACCGCAGGAGGGTGGGAATCAGGCCCGTCGGCCGTCCCTACTTCGTGCCGTCGACGACCGGCGACCACACGGCCCTGGCGCCGGAATCGCCCACGACGACGACCGAAACGACGGATCCGACGCTCGTCAGGGCCACTGCGACAGCGAGTACGACTGTCAGGGCCGTGCGGGTTCCCGGGGAGGGGATCCGGGCGCCGTACTTCTGCCCGGTCCCGAAATACCGGAACCACAGCCACTGGGCCGCAGCCACGAGAAACAGCCCGAAGACCCACGGCCGCACGGTCTCGCCGATGGCGACGTGCGCCCCGCTCAGCGCGGTCGGGGTGATGATCTGCGCCAGGGCCTCCCCGGCTTGCACGGTCAGCAGGGTCGCGCCGAGCGCGGCGAACGCGAGCAGCGGCGTGACGATGCCGAGCCGCCGCCGGGCGGCCGGCCAGACCAGAGTCAGGATCGCGCACAGGGCGGCAAGAGGGATCAGGATCACGCTCGCGTGCACGAGAAGTGGGTGCAGGGGAAGCCCGGCGATCACCCAGTTCATGCGGAAGCCATCCGCTGGACGGACTCTGAATCGATTCGCCGTGGTTCTCTGATGATCGTGCCCTTCCTCGGGGTGGACGAGACCACCCTATCGGGCGGGCCGGTCACGCCGCTCAGCGGGACTGGCGGCGCCCCTTGGGCTTCGGCGCGCCCTTGACCGCGGGTGCCCGGCCCTGGCCCTTGGAGGCTTTCGCCTTGCCGCCGGCCTTCGCCGGCTTCTGCGGGGCTGCTGCTGCAGCGGGCTTCCGCACCACGGGACGCGCGACCTCGAGCAGCTCGAGTCCGGCGCTCGTCAGGGTGGGCACGTCGTCGACGGTGACGAACAGTTCGCCGCCGACCTCCTCCTCGAGCTTCCTGATGGAGATCAGGAGGGTGGCGCGGGTCATGTTGAGGGTCTTCGCCGCGGCACCCCAGTTAGTGGCTTCGGCGGTCGTGACGAAACGCCGGAGCAGGGTGGTGTCCACAAGAAAGCCCTTCGAACTGCCGCCGTGCCGGTCACGGGACAGTAACAGGCTACGCGGTGCCGGGAGAACAGGTGCAATGAGACCATGGAGTAATGACCGCAACGCTCGTGGCCAAGGGCCTCGCCGGCGGGTACGCGCACCGTACCCTTTTCGATTCACTCGACCTCACCGTCGCGCCCGGCGACGTCGTCGGGGTGGTCGGGGTCAACGGCTCCGGCAAGTCGACGCTGCTGCGGCTGCTCGCCGGCCGGCTCGCCCCGCAGGCCGGCAGCGTCGGACTCTCCCCGGCGGATGCCTTCGTCGGCTGGTTGCCGCAGGAGCCGGACCGCAGGCCGGGCGAATCGATCGCGGACTACATCGGCCGCCGCACGGGCTGCGCCGACGCGAGCCGCGAGCTCGATGCCGCCGCCGCCCTGCTCGCGGGTGAGGCGACCGTCGGCGATGGCGGCGCCGGCGGTGGCCCCGACGGACGCGATCCCGGCGACGTCTACTCCGCTGCCCTCGATCGCTGGCTCGCGAGCGGCGCCGCCGACCTCGACGAGCGGATGCCCGCCCAGCTCGCCGACCTCGGGCTCAGCCTCGCCGCCGACGCGGCGATGACCTCGCTCTCCGGCGGTCAGGCCGCCCGGGTGGGCTTGGCGGCCCTGCTGCTCAGCCGCTTCGACGTCGTGCTGCTCGACGAGCCCACGAACGACCTCGACCTCGACGGACTCGAACGGCTCGAGGCCTTCGTGCACGGACTCAGGGGCGGGGTCGTGCTCGTCAGCCACGACCGGGAATTCCTGGCCCGCTGCGTCACCCGGGTGCTCGAACTCGATCTCGCCCAGGGCGCCAACCGGGTCTTCGGCGGCGGCTACGACTCCTACCTCGAGGAGCGCGAAACCGACAGGAGGCACAAGCGCGAACACTATGAGGAGTTCGCCGAGAAGAAGGCCGACCTCGTCGGCCGGGCCCGCGTCCAGCGGGAGTGGTCGAGCCAGGGCGTGCGCAACGCGATGAAGAAGTCGCCGGACAACGATAAGATCCGGCGGAAGGCATCCGCTGAATCGAGCGAGAAGCAGGCGCAGAAGGTGCGGCAGATGGAGAGCCGGATCAAACGCCTCGACGAGGTCGAGGAACCGCGCAAGGAATGGCAGCTCGACTTCACGATCGGCGAGGCGCCGCGGTCGGGCGCGGTCGTCGCGACCCTCAACGAGGCCGTCTTCCGCCGGGGCGTGTTCACCCTCGGGCCGGTGTCGCTCCAGGTCAACGCGGGCGAACGGATCGGCATCACCGGGCCGAACGGCGCGGGCAAGACCACCCTGCTGGGCGCCCTCCTCGGCCGCTCGGTTCCGGACAGCGGCACCGCGAGCGTTGGCGCGAGCGTACGGATCGGCGAGATCGACCAGGCCAGGTCATTGCTGCTGGGTTCCCGGCCGCTCGCCGAGGGCTTCGAGGAGCTTGTGCCCGACCTCTCGACGGCGGAGGTACGCACCCTGCTCGCCAAGTTCGGGCTCAAGGCCGATCACGTCACCCGGCCGGCGGGCGAGTTGTCGCCGGGGGAGCGCACCCGCGCGGCCCTCGCCCTGCTCCAGGCCCGCGGCGTCAACCTGCTCGTGCTCGACGAACCGACGAACCACCTCGACCTCGCCGCGATCGAGCAGCTCGAGCAGGCGCTCGCGGGGTACACCGGCACGCTCCTCCTGGTCACCCACGACCGGCGGATGCTTGCCACGGTCCACACCGACCGGCACTGGAAGGTCGTCGCAGGCACCGTCACCGAATCCTGACCCTCGCGCTCCGGGAGGGGA
>NZ_JASJXJ010000209.1:0-5458 GCF_035018685.1 Cryobacterium sp. RTC2.1 | reverse complement strand
GACGAGCTCGAGGCGCACCACGAGCTCTGGCCCGGCGAGCCGGCCGAGCGGGTCGCCGGCGGAGAGCGCGACGCCGAGCACGCTCAGCTCGCTCGTGATCGACGCCGCGAAGGCGTCGGCGACGGCGCGGCTCGCGTAGCTCGGCGTCCAGGGCTGGCCTTGCGCGATCGCCCACAGGGCCGGCCTCCGCACGACATATTCGGTCGGCGCGGTCGGGTCGAGCACGACGAGGTCGGTGTTCTCCTGTGCCGCGGCGAGGGCGATCCGGATGCCGTCGGCCGGCACCGGCCGCGCCGCACTGTTCCACGCTGCCATGGCTTCGGCCGAGGTGAACACCGGGAGCACGTTCCGACCGTCCGGTCCGGCGACCGTGATGACCGAGAGTTCCTGGGTCTTGTCGACGAGGAGACCGGCGTCGGTGTGCCCGGAGTCGCCGAGCGCCGTCACGAGCGGGATCAGCAGCCGGGACGAGCGGATCGCGTCGACGACGGCCTCCTCCCCGGACTCCCTGTCGCGGTAGCGGGCGAGGGCGGCGAGGAGGTCGAGCGGGGCCGATCCGTCGTCGTCGGCGTGGTCGTTGGCTTCGAAGGCACGGCCGGCCCAGGGCTGCCCGGCGGAGTCGGCAGGGACGCCGGCGCGACCGGGGCCTCCCTGGCCTTCTGGGCCCCCGGGGAGGCCGGTCGATCCGAGATTAACGGCCGGCGACATCCAGGGCCTCACCGAGGGTGAAGGCGCCGGCGTAGAGCGCCTTGCCCACGATCGCGCCCTCGAGTCCGAGCGGGACCAGCTCGCGCAGGGCGACGAGGTCGGCCAGGCTCGAGATGCCGCCGGAGGCGACGACGGGACGGTCGGTGTGCGCGAGCACCTGCCGGAGCAGGTCGAGGTTCGGACCCTGCAGAGTACCGTCCTTGGTGACGTCGGTCACGACGTAACGGGAGCAGCCCGCTTCCTCGAGGCGGGCGAGCACCTCCCAGAGGTCGCCGCCTTCCTTCGTCCAACCGCGGGCGGCAAGGGTCGTGCCGCGCACGTCCAGGCCGACGGCGACCTGGTCACCGTGTTCGGCGATCACGCGGGCAGCCCAGTCCGGGTTCTCCAGGGCCGCCGTGCCGAGGTTGATCCGGCTGACGCCCGCGCCGAGCGCCGCCTGCAGGGAGGCGTCGTCGCGGATCCCGCCGGACAGTTCGATCTTGACTCCGGAGACCTCGCGGATGACCCGGCTGATCACGTCGGTGTTCGTGCCGCGCCCGAAGGCCGCGTCGAGATCGACGAGGTGGATCCACTCGGCGCCCTGCCTCGCCCAGTCGAGGGCGGCGTCGACGGGGTCGCCGTAGTTGGTCTCGGTCCCGGCCTCGCCCTGGGTGAGGCGCACGGCCTTGCCGTCTGCGACGTCGACAGCCGGGAGCAGGACGAGGCGGGGGGTGGTTTCAGTCACGGTAGTCCTCAGATCAGGGATGGGTGCGGCCGGGCCGCCGAACAAAAGCGAGAGGGGACGGTCAGTCCCGCAGGGTACCGATCCAGTTCTTCAGCAGGCGGATGCCGGCCTCGCCCGATTTCTCCGGGTGGAACTGGGTCGCGGAGAGCGGTCCGTTCTCGACAGCGGCGAGGAACGGTCCGCCGTGTTCCGCCCAGGTGAGCCGGGGCCGCGGGAACGGCGGCGTGACCTCGAGCGTCCACTCCTGGGCGGCGAAGGAGTGCACGAAGTAGAACCGCTCGTCCTCGATGCCGGCGAAGAGGCGCGAGTCCGGGTCGGGGGTGACGGTGTTCCAGCCCATGTGCGGCAGGATCTTGGCGGGCAGCTGGGCGACGGTGCCGGGCCATTCGCCGAGTCCCTCGGTGTCCGAGCCGCGTTCGACGCCGTGCTCGAACAGGACCTGCATGCCGACGCAGATGCCGAGCACCGGCCGTCCCCCGGCGATGCGGCGGTCGACGATCTCGTCGCCGCGCACGGCGGTGAGGGCGCTCATCACGGCGCTGAACGCTCCGACGCCGGGCACGACGAGGCCGGAAGCCTCGAGGGCGGTGCGGCGGTCGCTCGTCAGGGTCACGTCGGCGCCGGCGAGTTCGAGGGCTTTGACGGCCGAGTGCACGTTGCCGGTGCCGTAGTCGAAGACGACGACGCTCGTCACAGGGCGCCCTTGGTCGAGGGGATGCCGGAGACGAGCGGGTCGTAGGCCTTGGCCTGACGGAAGGCGCGGGCGAAGGCCTTGAATTCGGCCTCGGCGATGTGGTGCGGGTCACGGCCGCCGAGCACGGTGACGTGCACGGTGAGGGCCGCGTTGAATGCGATCGCCTCGAAGACGTGGCGCACCATCGAGCCGGTGAAGTGTCCGCCGATGAGGTGGAACTCGAAGCCGGCAGGCTCCCCGGTGTGCACGAGGTACGGGCGGCCGGAGATGTCGACGACAGCCTGGGCGAGGGCGTCGTCGAGGGGCACGAGCGCGTCGCCGTAGCGGGAGATGCCGGACTTGTCTCCGAGCGCCTGCCGGATGGCGAGTCCGAGCACGATGGCGACGTCTTCGACGGTGTGGTGCACGTCGATCTCGATGTCCCCCGACGCGCGCACGGTGAGGTCGGTCAGCGAGTGCTTGGCGAACGCGGTGAGCATGTGGTCGTAGAACGGCACCGAGGTGTGGATGTCGGAGACGCCGGTGCCGTCGAGGTTGATCGTCAGGTCGATGCTCGACTCGCTCGTCTCCCGCTGCAGGTGCGCGATGCGGGCCTGTGCGGTCGATGACTGTGCGGCCGGTGACTGTGAGCTCATGCGGCTAGTTTATTGGCCCGGGCGGTTACGCGTGGCCCAGTGCTTCGAGGGCGTCGAGGAATACGCTCGTCTCGCGCTCGGTGCCGGCCGTGACCCGCAGGTGGCCGGGGATCCCGACGTCGCGCACGAGGATGCCCTCGGCGAGCAGCGCCTCGAAGGTTCCGCGCGGGTCGGAGACCCCGCCGAACAGCACGAAATTGCTCCAGCTCCGCAAGGGGCGGTAGCCCAGCCGGTGCAGCTCGGTGACGAGGCGGTCGCGCTGGCCGCGGATGTCGTCGACCATGCGCAGCATCTCCGGCGTGTGCGCGAAAGCGGCGACGGCCGCGGCCTGGGTCAGCGCGGAGAGGTGGTACGGCAGGCGCACGAGCCGCAGCGCATCCGTCACGGCCGGGTCGGCGGCGAGGTAGCCCACCCGGGCCCCGGCGAATGCGAAGGCCTTGCTCATCGTGCGGGAGACCAGCAGGCGTTCCCTGCCGGGCAGCAGGGTGAGAGCGGATGCCGTTCCCACCGGAGCGAATTCGGCGTAGGCCTCGTCGACGACCACGATGCCGTCACAGGCGTCGTAGACGGCGGCGATCACGTCGAGAGAGAGCGGGGTGCCGGTCGGGTTGTTCGGGGAGCACAGGAAGACGAGGTCGGGATTGACCCGGTTGACCCAGTCGACGGCGCGTTCCGGGGTGAGTTCGAAGTCGGCGTCGCGGTCACCGGCGACCCAGCGGGTTCCGGTTCCCGAGGCGAGCAACGGGTACATCGAATAGGTGGGGGCGAAACCGAGGAGGGTGCGTCCCGGCCCGCCGAAGGCCTGCAGCACCTGCTGGAGAACCTCGTTGGAGCCGTTGGCCGCCCAGATGTTCTGACGGGTGAGACCGTGTCCGAGGTAGCGGGCCATCGCCTCGCGCAGTTCCGTGAATTCCCGGTCCGGGTACCGGTTGATCCCCCGGATAGCGGCGGCCAGTGCTGCGGCGATGTCGACGGCCACGTCCTCGGGGATGCCGTGGGTGTTCTCATTCACGTTGAGCGCGACCGGCACGTGCAGCTGCGGCGCCCCATAGGGAGTGAGCCCGCGAAGATTGTCGCGGAGAGGCAGGTCGTTGAGACTGGTCACTCCCCCCATGTTACCGATGGGCCTCAGCACCGGCGGGTCATATTGCCCGTGGTTCAGTATTTGGCTTGCTCAGTACTCCGGTGGTTCAGTATCCGGCTTGCTCACTGTCCGGCTTGCTCAGTATCCGGCTTGCTCAGTATTCGGCAGGGAGAGCCAAGCGCTGGCCCGGCTGCACGCTCTCGGAGGGCAGCTGGTTCAGGTTGACGATCTCGGCGATGACCTCGCGCGGATCGGCAGAAGGGGCGATGCGCTCGGCAAGCTGCCACAACGACTGGCCCGACTGGATCGTGACGTAGTCGAAGGTCGTCGCACTTCCACCCGCGTCGGCGCTCATGCCGCTGCCGCTCAAGGTGCTGCCGTCTGCGGCGGCGAGGCCGCCGTTGAGGGCGAGGGCAAGCGCGCCGACGACGAGGGGGACGCCGGCGATCGCGGTCAGCACGGCACGACCGCGCCGGGTGATGCGCAGCCGGGTGTGCGCCCCCGGGACCAGCTCGATTGTTGTGCTCATGTCTGCCTCCTGTGTATTCGTATCCGGCTCTCGGCCGGGAGAGCCGGATACGAAGCTATGTTCCGAATATATATTCGATTGTTCGAACAATCAAGACTTTCTCCGGTTATTATTGGGGTGAAGTACACGACACACTCGAATGAATGTCTGCACTTCGCCCCAGGCTGGTTACAGTTTCGATTGACTGGTGTGAACTCAACCAGCGACCACTGACATTCGGATACGGTCGCCTCACGGCATCCACCGGGGCGACCGCCCGCCACCGCCCACCGCCACCGACAGGAGCGACATCGTGACCCAGGACAGCGTGACCCCGGACAGCGTGACCCCGTTCGCCGGCAGTTCCCCCGAGCGCGGCGGAACACGTCGGAGGAAGAGCCTCAGCGACAAGCAGCGCGCGATCATGGACGTGATCCAGCGCTCTGTCGGCCAGCGCGGCTATCCGCCGAGCATGCGGGAGATCGGTGACGCCGTGGGCCTGTCGTCGCTGTCGAGCGTCACCCACCAGCTCAACCAGCTCCAGCTGAGCGGCTACCTGCGCAGGGACCCGAACCGGCCCCGGGCGCTCGAGGTCCTGATCGAGCTGCCGCAGTCGCCGGAGGACACCGCGGCCGGCGCCGCCGAGAACTTCCAGCAGGGTACCCCGGTGGGCGACGCGGCAATGGTGCCGCTCGTCGGGCGGATCGCGGCCGGTGTTCCGATCATGGCCGACCAGCAGGTCGACGAGATCTTCCCGCTCCCGCGCCAGCTCGTCGGCAAGGGCGAGCTGTTCATGCTCAAGGTCGTCGGCGAATCGATGATCGACGCCGCGATCATGGACGGCGACTGGGTCGTCGTCCGCCAGCAGAAGACCGCGGAGAACGGCGAGATCGTCGCCGCGATGCTCGATGGCGAGGCGACGGTGAAGGTCTTCCGGCAGCGTGACGGCCACACCTGGCTGCTGCCGAGGAACACCAACTTCGAGCCGATCCTCGGTGACCACGCCGAGATCCTCGGCAAGATCGTCGCCGTCCTGCGTTCCCTGTAGCTCCCTGTAGATCCCCCGTGCGCGCCAACTGCGCCGCTTCGCGCCCCGCCAGCCAGG
>NZ_JASJXJ010000208.1:0-5465 GCF_035018685.1 Cryobacterium sp. RTC2.1 | reverse complement strand
GGGGCGGCGGGGGGGGCCGCGCGGGTGAGGGTGGATGTCGTGATGCTCATGAGAGGCTCCGATGTTCTGCGTGACCCAGGCGGTTGCCTGAAGACACCCTGAATCTAGGGAGACATGTGATGACGGGGCATCACTCCACGTGGTGATCCCTGTGGTGATTGTCAGACGAGGCCGAGCTTTTCAGCGCGACGGATCGCATCCGCCCGGTTGGTGACCTCGAGTTTGCCGAAGATATGCCGGGTGTGGGTGCGCAGGGTGTTCACGGAGACGTACAGTTCGCGGGCGATCTCGGGCCCGCTCAACTCGGTCGCCAGAAGCCTGAGCACGTGCAGTTCGCGTTCGCTCAGCGTTTCGGCGAGCGGCCGGGCGGATGCCCCCGGATCGTCCTCGCGCACGAACGCCGCGCTGAGGCCGCGAGCATAGTCGGGGGCGATTCCCTCGTCGGCTGCCGTTCGGAGAAGCGCGGCCATCGGCTCGCCCTCGTCCAGGAAGAGCCGTACGTACCCCTCTGGTTCCGCCTGGGCGAGGGCGCGCGCGAGCGGGCGGAGCGCCAGGTCCGTGTTGCCGGCTGCCGCGTGCGCCAACGTCTGCAGGACCAGGATCTCGTTCACCCGGCCGGCGCGGCCACCGGCATCCGCCGCTTCGAGCAAGCGGTCGAGCAGGGCCGCTGTCGCGTCGAGGGAGCCGGCCTGTGGATCGGACGTGTGCCGTGCGATCGAGAGCCTCGCCAGCGTGAGGTGGTCGAACTCGCGCAGGTAACCCGGCGCATCCGTTGTCGCGAGCCCCTGGCTGTCTGCCCAGCCCTGGGCATCACCGAGCCGTCCCTGCTTGATCCAGAGCCTGGCCTTCATCGCGGCAAGAGGCCGCACCTCCGGGAAGAACCCGGGCCGGTACAGGCGCTCCGCGGCGCCGAGCGCGTCAAGGGCGTCGTCGAGTCGTCCCTCCGCCTCGTCGATCCGGGACATCGCGGCGAACCAGCGATACCGGTTTTCGGGCAGGGACGCCCGCTCGCCGAGTGCCTGGCCGATCAGTAATTGCTCCCGGGCGGCGGGCAGGTCGGAGCGTTCACGAAGGAGCTCACTGACGGCGACGTGGAGGTCTGCCGTCGACTGGGGAACCGGCTCTCCCTGTTCCGCCGCGAGGCGCAGGGCATCCTCGCAGGCGCGCTGGGCGTCTCGCAGCCGCCCCTGTTGGATGAGGAGGTCGGCCATGACGATCGTGGTGCCGAGCATGTCGGCCAGGTTGCCGGATCGCCGGAGGCTCGTCGCGACCTCGCCGAACGCGTCGACCGCGGCGCCGAGGTCGCCGACGGCCCAGGACGCCAGCCCGAGAAAACCGGATGCTGCGCCGCGCCCGAAGTGGTCGTCGGGGCCGGTGAGATCGAGGGCCCGGCGCGCCTGCACCTGGGTTCCCGCGACGTCGCCGCGCGCCTGTGCGACCGCGGCACGGTACAGGGCGATCGTGACGGGGAGTATCCGCAGTTCCGCGCCTGCTGCCGAATCATGGGCCGGCGTGCCGTCGTCCGTTGGTGCGCCGAGAGCCCGCTCGGCGTCCGCCAGCAACGGTTCGACGGCATCCACATCACCGGACACGAGCAATGACCAGGCGCGGTAGACGCCCAGAACGGGCCTGCGCCTGATGACGTCGCCCGGAAGCAGCGCGAGCCAGCCGAGCAGGGTCGCATCCTGCCTGCTCTTGCGCACGCCGGGCACCGTCGACTCGATCACCCTGGCGGCCCGCCCGAAATCCCCGGCGGCCAGGGCCTGAGCGACTGCATCTTCCGGCAGCCCATTCCGTTCGAACCACTCGCTGGCGCGCCGGTGCAGGTCCGGTACCCGGTCGGGACCGTCCGCAAGCACGCGAGCCGTCAGCACGTCGGCGAAGAGGTGGTGATAGCGATACCACTCGCGCCGGTCGTCGAGGGGGACGACGAAGAGGTTGTCCCGCTCGAGGGCCGCGAGCATCTCGCCGCTGTCGGAGCGACCGGTGACCGCGTCGCACAGGGGAGCGCTCAGTCGGCCGAGGATCGCGGTGTCGAAGAGGAAGGCGCGGACGTGATCGGGCTGGCGGTGCAGCACCTCTTCGGCGAGGTAGTCGATCACGAACCGGTGACTGCCGGTGAAGCCCTGGATGAAACCGCCCACGTCCGAGCGGTCCCGCATGGACAGTGCCGCAAGCTGGAGGCCTGCGATCCAGCCCTCCGTCCGGGTGTCGAGGGCGGCGACGTGCGCGGGGGAGAGCCCCAGGTGCATGACCTCGTTCAGGAACGCTGCGGCCTCATCGGGAGTGAAGCGCAGGTCCGCGGCACGCAACTCGGTCAACTCGCCCCGCGCGCGCAGCCTGGCCAGCGGCAGGAGCGGGTCGGAGCGACTCAGGATGGCCAGGTGCAGGTTCGGCGGCAGGTGATCGATCAGGAACACGAGCCCGTCGCGGATCGTGCCGTCCTCGATGAGGTGGAAGTCGTCGAGCACCAGGACCATCGGGTGCTGTGCTGCCGCCACGTCATTGATGAGCGCGGCCATCGTGCCCTCGATCGACGAAAGCGGAAGTGCGTGTGCATCCGCGGCGACCGCGGGATCGGCTCGGTGCAGGGCCGCTACGAGGTACGTGAGGAACCGTGAGGGATCGTTATCGCTCGCGTCGAGCGAGAGCCAGGCGACACGAGCGCCGGGTTCACCGGCCACGGTGTCGGCGATCCACTGGCTCGCCACCGTGGTCTTACCGAATCCGGCCGGCGCCGACAGAAGAGTCGCCCGGTGACCGGCGCGGAGCCCCTCCCGCAAACGCGCGATGAGGCGGGGGCGGGAGACGGCGTTCGGTCGGGGCGACGGGATGAAGAGCTTCGTGGCCAGAACGGGCAGGGGCGATTCGCTCATTCGCTCATCAGAGCACCTCGGCCGGCTTTCGGCAACAACGGCGCCGCGTCACGTGGCGGGCACGGCGGCGACATTGAGCGCCTCGATGTCCGCATAGAGTCGTTCCACCTCCGTGCGCGCCGCCGGGGCTGCGGCTTCGGCCGCGTCGAGTTCGCTCTGACGCTGCGACTGGTCTGACTCCCTCGTCGCGAATTCGGCCAGTCTGCCGGCCAGATAGCTACCATACGGCTCACCGCCCGCGGTGCCGCCGGAGTCTGCAACGTAGGTGCGGGCGCGGACCTCCGGGGAGAGAGCGTTGTACTCATCGGCCTGCCGGTTGTACCAGGCGCGGTCGGCGGCCAGTTGCGCACGGTCGGCCTGCAACTGCGCGCCCGCGTCCGCGTTCGCCTGTTCCCGGATGGCGAGGGCATCCGCTTTCGCGCTGTAGTCGGCCTCCAGGCCGTCGCGGAGGGCGCGGTCGGCGTCGTGGATCGCGACGAGCGCACCCCGGTCGCGGAAATAGCGGGCGTAGTACGCCTCGAGCGCCGGGTCGACCGCATCGGCGATCTCGGTCCCGAAATACGCGAATTCCTCGGTGGACCGGTTCTCGGCCGCCGACCCCACCGAGGAATCGACGCTGGCCTGAATCGGGTCGTCCGCCGCAATGGTGGACCAGCGCTTGTCGAGGAGCGCGTCGAGGCGCGCCTGCTCGACGGACGTGAGCCGGGCGTACGCGGCGTGCAGGAACTCGTGGGCAGCCGTCACCACGATCTGGTCGGCCAGCCTGGCGTCGGTGGGGCGGAAGATCGCTATCCGTCCGAAGTGTTCCCCGAGACCGTAGAAGCAACCGACGGTCGCGAAGTCCCCGTGGACGGTCCCATCCGGTGTCCCTTCGCAGGCCTTGCGAAAATCACCGCTGTCGAGGAGCTGCGGACGTGTGGTCAGGAAGATATCCCTGCCTTCGTCACTGAAGCCGATCCGGTCGGCGATCGGCGAGAGATCCGCCGAGAGCGAGTACGCTGCGGAACCAGCGAGCGGGCTCGATGGGAGGTAGGTGGCGGCCAGCGTCACACCGGCGACGGTCCCGAGCACGATTCCGAAGACGGTGCCCCGCAGTCGCCACCGGGGCGGTCGCCGCGCCGGGCGCGGGGCCCAGTCCTGGCCGGATTCGAAGAGCGTCACCCGCGGAGTATGACACGCGCGCGTGAACCAGGAGGCATCCGCTCCGGTCGGCTCGCCCCTCATGCCCCGAAGGCGGGGTACCGTCGCCGATGCACCCTGATCGGCAAACCGCGCCAGCCGTTTCGGGCGCGGGCTGCCGAAGCGGGCACGCTGATCACTCCGGCAGCCGCTGTCGCTGCCGCTGGTTTCTCGCGGCGTCGACCGCGCGGCCCTGCCCCGCCGGTGCCACAATGGCGGCATGACGCTGCACATCACCGGCGACGACGCCTCAGACGCCCTGCTCAGCGAAGACCCGTTCGCCCTCCTGGTCGGGATGCTCCTGGACCAGCAGGTACCGATGGAGACGGCATTCGCCGGGCCGGCCAAGATCCGGGACCGGATCGGCACCCTGGAACCCGCGAGGATTGCGGCGCTCGACGCCGATTCCTTTGTCGAAGTCTTCCGAACGACGCCGGCCGTGCACCGTTTTCCCGGCTCGATGGCCGGACGGGTGCAAGCGCTCGCCGAGGTCGTCGCGCGGGACTGGAACAGCGACGCCTCCGCGATCTGGACCTCCGGGGCCCCCGACGGCGCAGAGGTGCTCCGTCGACTCAGGGCGCTGCCCGGTTTCGGCGAGCAGAAGGCGAAGATCTTCCTGGCCATCCTCGGGAAGCGATTCGCTCTCGCCGCGCCGGGCTGGCAGGAGGCGTCTGCGCCGTACGGGCAGGACGGCTCGCACGCATCCGTTGCCGACATCGTCGATGCCGAGTCGCTCGCGCGGGTACGGGAGACCAAGCGGGCGGCCAAGGCGGCCGCGAAGACGACGGCCTAATCTCGTCGTTACGCCGTTACGGCCATTACAGGAGGCGGATGCCGGTGGCCGGCTGAGTCCGTGTCAGCAGTAGAACTGGCCGAGGCCGGCGGGGGCCGCGATCGCGGACAACACGCCCCCCTCCCCGACGAGGGCAGCGCCGCCGTACGGCTTGCCCTCCGCGTTCCGGCCGGCGACCTCGAAGACGAGGGGACCGGTGCCGTCGTTGTACTCGTCGATCTTCTGGTCGGCGGGGAGATTCGCGGCGCTCGCGGAGACATCCGTGCCGACGACGAGCCCCGTGCTGGACTGCACGGTCACCCCGGCGGCGCCCACCTGCGCGGAGCGGGCCTGGACTGTCCAGGTGTAGAGCGGCGGGCTCTCGGTGTCTGGAACGTTGACGAGGAACCCGGCGGCCCAGGAGTACGTGGTTGCCGCCCCCGAGCAGCCGGTCTCGGGGTCGGCGCGGGCCACGGTCGGCGCGACCCCGATCGCCGCGGAGAGGAAGGCGACCATGGCCGGGGCGCCGTCGGAGTACGGGGTTGTCGCGATCGTCGCGCCGGTCGCGTCGATGGTGCTGACGGTGAGCGCGCCGATCGAGAGGCGGGCGGCGCTCGCCGTGGCTGTGGGCGCAGGCG
>NZ_JASJXJ010000207.1:0-5516 GCF_035018685.1 Cryobacterium sp. RTC2.1 | reverse complement strand
CTCCACCGCTTCGCCGGATGAGCCCGCCCTCTTCGAGCGACGCGAACGGCTGCGTCGGCGCGGTGCGCTGTTGCCGTCGTGGTGCTGGGCTCCGCCGCCGTCGTGGGTGCCCGCTGCGGGGGTCACAGCAGGGGCGTCGGGGTTGGTGGACTGGCTGACACGGGTGCGGGTGCGTGCTGCACCGGAACGGCCGGCGTCTGCGGTGCGACCCGAATCCGAGCGTGCCCCGTCTCCGCCGCGGCCCGATCCGCCGGAGCGGCCGGCGCCGCCGGTGCGCCCGGCGCCACCGGAGCGACCGTCCGAACGGCCGGAGTCGGAGTGACCGCTTCCCGCGGCGTGCTCGCGCACGGGCGAGATGCGCAGGCGCCCCTTCGAGCCGACCGGGATGTTGAGGTCGGAGTACAGGTGCGGTGAGGACGAGTACGTTTCGACGGGGACCGGAACGCCGAAGTCGAGTGCGGTGTTGATCAGCGTCCACTTGTGCATGTCGTCCCAGTCGACGAACGTGACCGCGATGCCGGTCTTGCCCGCGCGCCCGGTGCGCCCGACGCGGTGCAGGTACGCCTTCTCGTCCTCGGGGATGGTGTGGTTGATCACGTGGGTGACGTCGTCGACGTCGATTCCGCGAGCGGCGACATCCGTTGCGATCAGGATGTCCTTCTTGCCTGCCTTGAACGCGGCCATGGCGCGTTCGCGCTGGTCCTGGTTGAGGTCGCCGTGGACGGCGGTCGCGTTGAAGCCGCGGTCGCCGAGTTCCTCGACGAGCTTGGCGGCCGCGCGCTTGGTGCGGGTGAAGATCACGGTCTTGCCGCGGCCCTCCGCCATCAGGATGCGGCCGATGACCTCGTCCTTGTCCATGCTGTGGGCACGGTAGACGATGTGCTGGATGTTGGCCTGCATGAGGCCTTCGTCGGGCTCCTGCGCGCGGATGTGGATGGGCCGGTTCATGAACCGGCGGGCGAGGGCCACGATCGGGCCGGGCATCGTCGCGGAGAAGAGCATGGTGTGCCTGGTCGACGGCGTCTGGGCGAAGAGCCGCTCGATGTCGGACAGGAAGCCGAGGTCGAGCATCTTGTCCGCCTCGTCGAGGACCATCTCGCGCACGTTGGCGAGGCTGAGCAGGTGCTGGCTCGCGAGGTCGAGCAGGCGGCCGGGGGTGCCGACGACGATCTGGGCGCCGGCCTTGAGCTGCTCGATCTGGCCCTCGTACGCCTTGCCGCCGTAGATGGACACGATCTTGGTGTTGCGGTTCTGCGAGGCCATCTCGAGGTCCTCGCTGACCTGCACACACAGTTCGCGGGTCGGGACGACCACGAGCGCCTGCACGCCGGGCTCGGGGTCGAGTCCGAGACGCTGGATGAGGGGGAGGCCGAAGCCGAGGGTCTTGCCGGTGCCGGTCTTGGCCTGGCCGATGATGTCCTGCCCGCTCATCGCGAGCGGGATGGTCTGGAGCTGGATCGGGAACGGCTCGAGGATGCCTTTGCTGGCGAGAGCGTCAACCAGGTCCTGGTCGATATTGAGTTCGGAGAAAGTCACGAAAGTTTGCCTGTCATTAGCTGGAAACGAAAGATGCGCCCGTCTTCTGCCTCGGGCACCAGCCACCGATCCACGCCGATGGCTTGTCTCACCTTACCGGGAGCTGTCTGGGAAGCAGCCGAAGCCACGCGGGCGCGGTCGGTGTCGGGCCGCGCGGATGCCGCAGCTCTGTCCTAAGCTGGGCTGGTGTTCTCCTGGTTTGATGGGCGCGCCAAGCGCGTCGAGATTATCCCCCGGCTCACCACCCGGGGGGAACGTCCATCGACCACGAAAGTGGACATCAAGGACCTCACCCCCGAACTGCTCCCGTTCCTGGGCCAGTCCGCATACTTCGAGCTCGGCGTCTTCGAGAGCCTCGCCCGCGCCGTCGCGATCGCGCCGGACCTCGCCGCCAAGCAGGCGCTCAGCACCGCCGCTGGGCGCGCGCTCTCCAAGCACCAGGGCCTCGTCGCCGAGATCCGCCGTCGCGGAGCGGAACCCGCCGACGTGATGGCGCCGTTCGTACCGGCCCTCGACGCCTTCCGTGCCGAGATCAGCGGCGCCGACTGGACCGAGCTGCTGCTGAGCTGCTACCTCGCCGGGGGCCTGCTCGACGACTTCTTCATCCGGCTCTCCGACGGGCTGCCCGGTGAGGTCGGCCCGCGGGTCGCGCACCTTCTCGGCGAGGATGCCGGGACCGCGATCCTCGCGACCCAGCTCGCGGCCGCGATCGCAGCGGATGCGCCGCTCGCCTCGCACCTGGCCCTCTGGGGCCGCCGGCTGGTCGGGGACACCCTGCTCATCGCCCGCTCCGCGCTCGCGTTCGCGGGCACGCCTGACCCGTCCGGCGTCGTTCTGGCAGCCGGTCCCACCGAGGAGCGCATCGAGCCGGTCTTCACCGAACTGATCGCCGCGCACACCCGGCGAATGGACGGCCTCGGCCTCACCGCCTGAGCATGCGGCGATGAACCCGCGTTCGAGCGCGGGCGGTTCGCCGCTGTGCGGGTGGCGCACCGCACGCGCAACGGCGGAACACTCGCGCTCGGCGCGAGGGAAGCCTAGGCGCGGCCCGGGCGACCGGTGCGCATCAGCTCGTGCAGCATCCGTGCGTCACCGTCGACGCGTGAGCGCGCGAGGGTCGTGCCTGCCGCGACGGATGCCCCGCCGGCGATGATGAGGGTGGCCCACCAGATCCAGCCACCGTCCCAGGCCCAGCCGAACCACGTGAGTGCGACCCAGACGACCATGGCGACGATCGTGCCGATCGCGGGCAGCAGCACGGCACCGTGGTTCGTGCGCCCGGGCAGCGCGTACCGTGCCGCGAGGCCGAGGACGGCCCCGCCGAGCGCGGCGAAGAGGAGTTCCATGCCGGTGTTACGCGACGAAACCGACGCGACGGGACTCCTCGGAGCCCAGCTCGACGTAGGCGAGGCCGATCGTCGGGACGATGAACACCCGGCCCTTGCTGTCGGCGAGCTTGAGGTACCCGGTCGAACCGGAGAGGGCGGCTGCTACCGCTTCCTCGACCTCGGTCGCGGCCTGCGACGTCTCGAAGCTGATCTCACGGGGAGAGTTGAAGATGCCAATGCGGATATCCACCAGATGCGCCTTTCGTTGCCTAAGCGCCCAGATTACGACAGAACGGCGGGGCAGCCGGACAACGTTCACTGTCGGCGCAACCCGCTAGCTTTGAAAACGTGACCAGCCCCGGAATTCCGACCCTCGACCGCGACGTTTCCGCGCCTCCCTTCCCCCTCGACGGTTCCCAGCGGGCTGCCCTCGAGCTGGCCGACGGGGTCTCCGCCGCGCTCATCGGCGCCCCGGGCACCGGGAAGACCACGACCCTCATCGAGCTCCTCGCCGAACGCGTCCTCGAGCGCGGGTACGCGCCGGGGGAGGTCCTCCTGCTCGTGCCGACCCGGGCGGGCGCCACCGTGCTGCGTGACCGGCTTGCGCTCCGCCTCGGCGTTCCGACCAACGGCCCGCTCGCCCGCACGGCGAACTCCGTCGCGTTCGAACTCGTGCGCGGAGCGGAGGCCGCGGCCGGCGGACCGGCGCCGACGCTGCTCACCGGTGGCGAGCAGGACCAGATCATCGCCGAACTCCTCCAGGGCGACCTTGACGACGGCAACCCCGTCGATGGCAGCGGCGACTTCGGCGGCGTGCGCGACCGTGACGGGGTCCGTGACGGCGACGGGGCGGGTCCGTCCGGCCCGGCCTGGCCGCCCACCCTCGACGCGGGCGTGCGCCGGCTGCGCGGGTTCCGCACCGAACTGCGCAACCTGATGATGCGGGCCGTGGAATACGGGATCACCCCCACCCGCCTCGTCGAGCTCGGTGCAGCGACCGACCGCCCGGAATGGATCGCGGCTGCCCGGTTCATCCGCGGCTACGACGAGGTCAAAGACCAGAGCCGGCCCGGCCAGTACGATTCCACCGAGCTCGCCGGCTTCGCCGCGGCCGTCGTCGCCGCAGCGGCTCCCGGGTCCGCGGGAGCCGCGACCCTCGGCACCCTTGCAGGCCTCCGCCTCATCGTCGTCGACGACGCCCAGGAACTGAACAGGGCCACCCTCACCCTGCTCGCCCAGTTCGCGGCGCGCGGCGTCGCGATCGTGGCGGCAGGCGACCCCGACATCACGACCGGCTCGTTCAACGGCGCCCACGCGGATGCCCTCGGCAGGCTCGCCGACTACCTCGCTCCGGGCGCACCACGCGTCACGACCCTCGTGCTCGACACCGTCTACCGGCATGGACCCGCCATCCGGGGCGTCGTGCGGGAGATCACCCACCGGATCGGGACCGCGTCCGCGGGCACCCAACGCCGGGCCGGGAGCGTCGAGTCCCCGTCCGACGTGCCCTCAGTCGAGTCCGGCACCGCAGACCCAGGAGCCGCAGAGTCGGGCGTCGCAAAGTCCGGCACCGACGCGGCCGGCACCGAAGCATCCGCCGCCTCTGTCGAAACCCTCCTCGCGGCGAGCCCCGCCGACCAGCTCGCGCTCATCGCCGGGCGGCTGAGGGAACGGCATGTGCTCGACGGAGTGCCGTGGGGCCGCATGGCCGTGGTCGCGCGGAGCGGTTCGGCCATCCCGGCACTCGCCCGCGGCCTCGCGGCCCTCGAGGTGCCCACCCAGGTGCCCTCAGCGCAGACCGCCCTCCGCGACGAATGGGCGGTGCGTGCGTTCATCCTCGCCCTCGACGTCACTCTCGGCCGCCGTCCCCTCGACGCCGAAGCGGCGACCGAACTCCTGCGCGGCCCCCTCGGTGGCCTCGACCCGATCACCCTGCGGCGCCTCCGCGCGGCGCTGCGCCAACAGGAACTCGGCCAACAGGAACTCGGCAAACAGGAGCCCGGCGAGCCGGCAACCGGCGCGACCCCGAGCGCCGCCCGTACCCGCAGTGCCGACGAGCTTCTCGCCGCCGTGTTCGCGACGCCGTCGCTGTTGTCGGCGATCGACAACCGCACCGCCCGCCGCGCGGCGAGTTGCGCGGAGAGCCTGCTCGCCGCATCCGTCGAATACGAGGCGGGGGCCACCATCGAGGAACTGCTCTGGGGCCTCTGGCAGCGCAGCGGCCTCGCCAGGGAATGGCTCGAGCAGTCCACCGGAATCGGCATCATCGCCGACGAGGCCAACCACAACCTCGACGCCGTCGTAGCCCTGTTCTCCGCAGCGCAACGCTACGTCGAACGCACCCCGGCGGCCCCGCCGGTGCTCTTCCTCGAACACCTCGTCGACACCGACGTCCCAGAGGACACCCTCGCCCCCCGCGCCCTCGGGGACGCCGTCACCGTCTCGACCCCGAACGGGCTGATCGGCCGCGAGTTCGACCTCGTCGTGATCGCGAACGTGCAGCAGAACGTCTGGCCGGACCTGCGCATCCGCGGCTCGCTGCTCGGTTCGGGCGATCTCGCCGCCCTCGCTTCCGGACGCGACCCCCGAGGCGGCGACGCGCGCACCGAGGTCCTGCACGACGAGCTGCGCATGTTCGCCCAGGCCGCGAGC
>NZ_JASJXJ010000206.1:0-5594 GCF_035018685.1 Cryobacterium sp. RTC2.1 | reverse complement strand
CTACTACGCTGAAACAAACGGCCCGATAGATATCGAAGCCGCCAACAAAACGGCGGCATGAAAACCGGGACGGTTCATGGTCCTTCGTGTGGGTGGTGGGTCTGGGTCTGGGTCGGGGTTCTGGTGGGTTCTGGTGGGTACCGGGTTCGGTTCAGCGGTACTCGGGGTTGGGCTCGAAGCCGAAGCGCTCGCCGGAGTCCCAGTCCTTGCGGAGGTTCCCGTAGGCGGGGAAGCCGCCGTTGGCCTTCAGGATCGCCGCGAGGTGCATCAGGTTCCAGGTCATGAAGGTCGTGTTGCGGTTGGTGAAGTCGTTCAGGGGGCCGCCGGACCCGGCGTCCAGGTAGCTCGGACCCGGCCCGATCTCGCCGATCCAACCGGCGTCCGCGGCCGGCGGGATCGAGTAGCCGATGTGCTGCAGGCTGTAGAGGATGTTCGACGAGCAGTGCTTCACGCCATCCTCGTTGCCGGTGATGATGGCGCCGCCGACCTTGCCGTAATAGACGTACTGGCCCTTGTCGTTGAACTCTCCACTCATCGCGTAGAGCCGCTCGATCACGCGTTTCGTCACCGAACTGTTGTCGCCGAGCCAGATCGGGCCGCCGATCACGAGGATGTCCGCCGTCTGCACCTTGTCGAAGAGCGCCGGCCAGGCATCCGTCTTCCAGCCGTGCTCCGTCATGTCGGGATAGACGCCGGTCGCGATGTCGTGGTCGATCGCCCGGATCGTTTCGGCGTAGACGCCCTGCTCGTGCATCAGGTTCATGCTCAGGTCGATGATCGCCTGGGTATTGCTGGCTTCGGGGCTCCGCTTGAGCGTGCAATTGATGAACAGGGCACGCAGCCCGGAATAGTCGTAGGAGGCCTGGGTATTACGGCTCGGGGTCATGGCGCCAGTGTTGCACCCGCTCCGCGCACCGGCTACCCCGGGGCGCGGGTTCACTTCGTCCGGGATCCGGGGTTAGATTGCCGGGTGACTCCTCGCGAACGCCGCATCCTGATCGTCGCCGTCCTCTCCTCCTTCGTCGCGTTCCTCGACGGGTCCATCGTCAACGTCGCACTCCCCGCGATCTCCCGCGAACTCGGCGGCGGCCTCACCCTGCAGCAGTGGGTCGTCGACGGCTACCTGCTCTCCCTCGGCGCCCTGATCCTCGTGGCCGGCTCGCTCTCGGATACCTTCGGCCGGGTGCGCGTTCTGCGGGTCGGCCTGATCTGGTTCGGGATCACTTCTCTCGCGTGCGCCGTCGCACCGTGGGGCGCCGCCCTCGTCGTCGCGCGGATCCTGCAGGGCGCTGCTGCCGCCCTTCTCGTTCCGAGCTCCCTCGCGCTCATCACCTCGACGTTCACCGGTCCTGCCCAGGGCCGGGCGATCGGCGTCTGGACAGGCTGGACCGGCATCGCGGGCATCGCCGGGCCCATCCTCGGCGGCGTCCTGGTCGACACGAGCAGCTGGCGGCTCGTGTTCGCGATCAACGTGCTCCCGATCGTGGCGACCCTCATCGTGCTCGCCGGAGTGCGGGAACCGGCGCGCACCGCTCCGGCCGCCCGGATCGACGTCGCCGGGGCCTGCCTCGCCGTCGTCGGCCTCGGCGGTCCCGTTTTCGCGCTCATCGAGCAGGGTCGGCTCGGCTGGGGCAGTCCCATCGTGTACCTGCCGCTCGTCTTCGGGCTGCTCTCCCTCGCCGCGTTCCTCTGGTGGGAGGCGCGCGCTCCGCACCCGATGATGCCCCTCGGCCTCTTCCGGGTGCGCAATTTCTGGGCAGGCAACCTCGCGACCGTCGGCATCTACGGTGCGCTGAGCCTCGGTTTCTTCATCTTCGCCGTCTACCTGCAACAGGTCGGCGGCCTCTCGGCGACGAGCGCGGGACTCGCGGGCATCCCGGCGACCCTGATGATGCTGTTCTTCTCGACATTGTTCGGCGGGCTCGCCGGCCGGTTCGGCCCGCGACTCTTCATGACCCTGGGTCCGATCGTGGCGGGCATCGGCTTCCTGATCCTGACCCTGGCCGTTCCCCCGGTGGATGTCTGGCGCACCGTGATCCCCGGCATCGCCGTCGTGGGCCTCGGGCTCTCGATCACGGTGGCACCCCTGACGGGCGCCGTGCTCGGCTCCATCCATCCTGAGCAGGCCGGAATCGGCTCGGCGATCAACAACGCCGTCTCCCGGGTCGCCGGACTCATCATGATCGCCTTCGCCGGCACGATCGCCGGCGAACAGCTCGGCGTCGCCGGGTTCCAGCGGGTCCTGCTGGTCACCGCCACGCTCATGTTCGCCGGCGCACTCGTGTCGTGGCTCGGCATCCGCACCCCGAAGAGCGGGGCGGATGCCGCAGCGCCTGCGGCAGGGGAACCCGCCTGAGCGCGGCATCCGCGCCTCTCCCACCTGCCCTCGAACGGGAGGGGCCGGGAAATCTGTTATAGTTTCTAAGTTGTCTTCGCGAAGGATTTCGCCTGACACATGCGCTCGTAGCTCAACGGATAGAGCATCTGACTACGGATCAGAAGGTTGGGGGTTCGAATCCCTTCGGGCGCACGTAAAAACCCCCGCAATCATTGAGATTGCGGGGGTTTTCTTTTTGGTGGGATTTTCAGTCGCCACTTTCATTCGCCACATTGGGGCCCAGCAGGTCGCTGAGGATGGCCGAATTGTCGACCACTCGACGGCGCTTTCTCCCGATGTAGTACTTGGCGGTGACCTTGGAGCCCTCGATGTACGGGAGGGCGTGCCCCAGTTGGGCGGATGCCGCGGCGAGGTCGTCTTCTTCTTCAATCCAGGAAGCGACGCATGCCCGCAGCGTCTTCATCTCGACCCAGTCCAATGACGTGCCAAGCCGGGCCGCGCGCCATGAGCGCCCAATATTGTGCGAGTTCACGAAATTTCCTGTGCCCGTCGAGAAGACGTATTCCGGGTGACCGTTGAGCGCTGCCTGGCGCGAAAGCGCGTCGAGTGCAAATTTCGGCAGCGTTATCGTGCGCTTGCCGGCCATGGTCTTTGTAGCGGCCTGATAGTGCAATCCCAAACCCTTCAATTCGACGAGGGTCCCGCAAACACTGACGGTTCGATTTACGTAGTCCACATCTCGATGCCTCAGGCCCAGAAGCTCATTTATGCGAAGTCCCGTTCCACCCAAGATTTCGACCACATCAGTGAGGACGAATGACCTATCTCGCTGAGCACCGCCGACGCCGGCTCGCGCTGTGCGCCACGCGAAAACCAACTGCCTCATGTGCTGGAAATCTCCCGCGCTGAGAACTTCGGGCGGCTCCTGCGCTGCGCGCGGTATGGTCGGTGTTTCCGCGACAATGTTGTGCGACAGCGCCTTGTCCAAAACGGAGTCTGCCACGACATGCTTGAGCATCCATCGGACTCGTCGCGCAGCGGAGGGTTGCGAATGCGAGAGCGACGTGAAATAGCGTTTGAGGTCGCCCGCATCGAGCTGTTGAATTTCCTTGTGCCCATATTTAGCCAGCAAAATGAGTGCGACCTGCCGATATGCATCCCTAGTCTGGGCGCGGCGCAGTGGGTCGCTGTCTACGGATTGGAACCACAGCGCGACGGCATCTCGAACCAGCGTATTTGGCCGAGTCCTATGGATTTCGGTCGTGAACTCCTCGGCAATCTGGACACCATCCAGGTCCACCCGGCGCCTCGGCTTGGCAGCGGGTTCAGTGGCGGAAAGGAGCTTGGTCTTTAGAGCTTGGACGGCGAGGTCCTCATCAGCGTCCTGAGCAGTGAAAGGGTAGAGCCTCCCACCTTCTTCAAAACGGATGCGCGCTTTCGCCTGAAAGTTCCCATTCGGGAGCAGGCGTGTGGAAACCTTCCCGAAAGGCGAGCCCCCAACGGGGAGGATCCGATTAGCCACGGTTGACGTCCTCGGCCTTTGCTGCAGCCCTGGCCACCATCCTCACTACGACGCTGGACGATTTGTTCCCACCGGCCATGAACCAAACGTCGACAGCCTGTTGGGTGAAACGCAGGTAACGCCCAACAAAATGGCCTTCCGGGCCGCCGCCTGTAGTCCGCCATTTGTAGAGGGTTGCCAGCGGGACGCGCAGAATCTCGGAAACCTCCTTTGCCGTGAGGAGTGGAGTTCGGGGTGATGTCTGAAACGACGTGAGCGTCATGATGTGTCTGTACTTTCCGGTTGCTTGGCCGGAGCGGGAATCCCCGATCCACGGAGTACATGCGCGGGACAGTTTTCTGTTTTGTGCAGCCCGAAGCGGTTTCTGGAGTGAGTGGGGGTGACTGAACGCCGGCGGACCACGATCGTTTGGTGTCTTCCGCCCGTCGACGGAACTAGTCGAGCCAGGTCAACTGTGCCGCGAACCTTCCGGACCGCATGGACATGCGCGGTGACCCGCCCCGTGGCCCCGTTATGGTTGTGGCTAGATGACAACTCAAGAGATCGACAGCCGTTCCAAAAGAGAGCTTGTCTCGGTTCTGCATGGCGACGCGTGGGATCTACTCAAGGACTTCCCGCCTTCAATGTTTGATTGTGTGTTGACTGACCCGCCGTTCGCAATCGGGCTGACGAAGAATGAGTATGGGCGTCCTCATTGGGACCGTTCCAAGATCGCGATGAACCCGGACTTCTGGCAGGAGGTACGCCGGGTCATGAAGCCGGGGAGCAATCTCCTCGCGTTCGGTCATCCCAAGACCTTCGCCCGAATGTCGGTCGCAATTGAGGATGCCGGTTTCGAGGTAGTCGATTGTCTCGCGCTTATCCACGGCCAAGGTTTCGCGGCCGGATTTCGGCATCTAGACGCGGAACTGACGCGTGTCGGAGCCACCGACGCTGCCCGTGACTATGTTGGATTTGGCAACATGCTCAGGCCTGCGTTGGAGCCGATCCTCATGTTCCGCAACAAGTCGCCGCGGGAATCAATGGCAAACGTGATAGCAGCCGGCGGGGTCGGGGGGCTGAATGTCGATGCATGTCGAATACCCGCTGGTATGGAGAACCGCAGTCGAACGCCAGGCATTGTCAATGGAAACCAGACATGGCGAGTGGATCGCCCTGCGGGAGCTAAGTCAACACCGCCGCCGGCGGGTCGCCTGCCGAGCAACGTTCTCTTGCACCATACGGAACGCTGTACCAAAAATCATTGTCTCCGGGAATGTCCTGTAGCCCAGGTGCACGATCAAGGCCTATCGACTCGCGGTCGCAACGAAGACGCAACACGTTTCTACCAGACTTTCTTCCATCACCCGAAGGCATCGAAGAGCGAGAGACCCGAGGTGGGTGGGATGAGTGGGCCTACCGTCAAATCTCTGGCTGTCATGGATTGGCTCGTACAATTAGTGACTCGCCCAGGCCAACTTGTTCTGGACCCGTTCGCTGGCACGGGCACGACACTAGAGGCGTGCGCTCGAGCTGGCAGAAGGTCAATCGGCTTTGAAAAAGAGGCTGCGTACCTACCCCTAATCGAGCAGCGGCTTGAACGGTTGGGGTGACGCACTGAATGCTTCTCCGACTGTGTGTGTGATCAACTCTTTGTAGGCCGTTTCGGCGCTGGATTCCTGCCAAGTTAGCGGCTGGTTTCCTGCCAAATGAGCGCTAAAAATCAGGCCAGCAAATCCCGCCCAAGAAATGGGG
>NZ_JASJXJ010000205.1:0-5609 GCF_035018685.1 Cryobacterium sp. RTC2.1 | reverse complement strand
GCCGTCGTCGCCGCCAACGCCGCATCCCGCGCCAACCCCAGACTCACATTCAACTCCACCTGCCGCACCCGCAACCGATCAGCATCCCGCACCGCGAACAACAGGCGCAGGGCACCAGCCATCACGGTCACGACGGCGGTGACGATCGAGAAGTACGACAGGGAGGTGAATTGATTCACCAGGGCAACCGCAAGGGCGCCGAGCGTGAATATCGAGGGAATCGCCAGTACGAACGCCGAATCCGACCCGACAGGCCTCGGGGTGCTCCGGGACCGCCAGGCCGCGGCCACGAGGAGCAGGGCCGCGAGCGGCCAGAGCGCGTTGACCGGCGCTCCCGGCAGATCGAGCCCGGGAAGGCCGGTCGCCTGGATGAGGTTGCCCAGGGCCATCAACGAGAATGCAGCTGTGCACAGCGCCCAGATCTGACTCGGGCGCCGGCCGAGGGCGGCGGCCGTGCCGACAAGGATGGCGACGAGCACGAGCGGGGCGACCGCGTAGACGAGGGAGATCAGGCTGTCGACGGTGATCTCGTCGGCGGCGCGATAGAAGAGCGCAGACGCGATCGACAGCAGACCCAGGCTTGCAATCACACCGTCGAGCCACACGGAGGCCGTTGACGGCGGCAGCCGCTTCCGCACCAGCAGGACCAGCCCGGCGAAGGCGAGCCCGAAGAAGGCTGCGTCGAGTGCGAAGGCGAACGCATCCAGCACGGCGGCGGCGTCATGGTCCGTTGCGGCCGCCGCCGTGCCGGCCGCGTCCGACAGCGCGACGGCGTACAGGGCGCCGGCAAGCGCTCCCCAGGCGGGGCGCTCGATCGCGCGCAGGACCACTCGAGCTCCGACCAGGGTCGCGGCTCCGAGTTCGAGCGCGATGTAGAACCAGCCGTCGAGCCACCCGGGGCGGCCGGGGCCGGTCACGAGGAACGTCGACGCGGCGTATGCGACGGTCCCGATGAGAATCGCCATGAACGAGACCCGGATCGATCCCGGCGCGTCGGGCAGGAGAGAAGCGACGCTGGCGGACCCGCGCTGTGCCACCTGAATCGACCTCTCGTCCGGGTCGTCGCCCCGGCGGCCGCCCGTGCATGCACTGGCCATCCTCAGCGCAGGTCCGGAGCAGGTGACGACGGACGTCAACTGCTACTTACAGTGCAGCATTGCATGCAATTTATCAACTGCGAGCGGCTCGACCCCGGGACTCCCCGCGTGAAGCGATCAGCCGTGCAGGTCCCGCACGACGGCGTCGAGGGCGTTCACCGTGAGTGAGACGGACTCGACGTCGATCCGCTCGTCGTTGCCGTGGAAGAGCTGGCGGAACATTCCGTAGTCCCAGCGCCGGCTGAGCAGGGCGAAACCGTATGCGGGGATGCCGCGGCGGCGGTAGAACCGGGCGTCTGAGCCGCCGACGCTCAGCATCGGCAGCAGGTCGGCGTTCGGGTACGCCCGGCGGGCGGCCGCACCGACGGCGTCGTAGAGCGGTGTGTCGATCGGAGAGCGGGTCGCGGCTTCGAACCCCTCGCCCTCGATCGTCACGTCGGCCATGAGCTCGCCGAGCGCCTCGCGGAGGTAGGCGTCGACATCCGCCGCCGCGATGCCGGGCAGCACCCGGATGTCGAGGGTCACCGTCGCGAGGGCGGGAATGACGTTGTCCTTGTCACCGGCCCGCACGACGTTCGGCGAAACGGTCGTGTGGGTCGAGGCGTGCGCGAAGCCGGCGAGGGTGCCGAGTTCGTGCAGGGCGTCGATGATGCGCACGGGGTCGAGGAGCCGGGCGGCGAGCGCCGGGTCGAGGTCGAGCGCCGCGACGTAGCGGCGCCAGTCCGGGGTGATCTGCACGGGCGCGTGGTACCGGGAGAGCCGGTACACCGCATCCGCTGCGATGATGGCGGCGTTGCGGGCACCCCAGGGCGCCGAACCGTGCCCGGGGGTGCCGTGCACGACGAGGCGACGGCCGGCGAGGCCCTTCTCGCCGATCGTCGTGGAGATGGAGGGGGTGGGGCCGACAGGCACGCCGCCGGACTCGGTGAGGACGAAGTCGGCGTCGATCAGGTCGAGGCGGTTCTCGGTGAGCCACTCGACGCCCAGGCCGCTGCCGGCCTCCTCGTCGGCGACGGCCGCGAACACGAGGTCGCCCCGGGGTCGGAACGAACCGGTCGCGATGGCACGTGTGACGGCGGCGTAGCTCGCGGTGAGGCAGAGCATGTCGAGAGCGCCTCTGCCCCAGATCTCGCCGTCGACGATCTCCGCCGCGAACGGGTCGCGGCTCCAGCCGGCCTCGTGCACGGGGACGACGTCGAGGTGGCCGACGAGGGCGAGGGAGGGCGCGCCGGGGTCCGTTCCGTGGATGCGGGTGATCAGGGAGGCCCGGCCCGGGTGCGGTTCGACGACCTCGAGGTCGAGGCCGGAGCCGGCGAAGAAGCCCTCGAGGGTGCGCACACTGCGGATCTCGCCGCCGGAGTCCGCTGTGCCGTCGTTGACGCAGGCGTTGCGGATCAGGTCGCGCAGCAGGTCGACAGTGGCGCGGGTGAGCGCGTCGTCGGGGTTCGTGCTGCCCGGAATGATGCTGCCGGAAAGGGTGTCGTCTGCGATGGTGCGGTCCTTTCGACAGGTGCCCACACTCTACCCGAGCGGATGCCGGGCTCGGGTCGGCTCAGCTCAGCTCAGGCCGCGATACGACCGGCCGCTTCGATGGCCGCGAGCTGGCGCTCGAGGCTCTTCAGCAGCAGCGGGAGCTGGTCGGCGGGAGCGTCGGGGGCCTCAGGGTGCCACTGCACGCCGGTGATCGGCGCGAACTCGTGCTCGACGGCCTCGATGAGCCCGTCGGGGGCCACCGCTGCGGCGAGGAGGCCGGTGCCGAGGCGGTCGACGCTCTGGTGGTGCGCGCTCTGCACGGCGGCGAACGCGCCGCCGAGGCTGTCGGCGAGTACGGTGCCCTCGAGCAGTTCGACGGTGTGTTCGCGGAGGATCCGGTCGATCGGCACGTCGACGTTGCGGTGGATGCCTTCGTCGATGTGCTGCACGATGCTGCCGCCGAGGGCGACGTTGATGATCTGGAGGCCGCGGCAGATGCCGAGCAGCGGGGTGCCATGCTCGAGGGCGCGGCGCACGAGCGCAAGCTGGCCGTCGTCGGCGACCGGGAAATGCAGGGTTTCTTCCGGGTAACCGGAGACGCCGCCGTAGAAACGGGGAGTGATGTCTTCCCCGCCGAGGATGACGATCGCGTCGGCATCCGCTGTCGCGGTGAGCAGGGTGGCGATGGTCATGTCGGCCGCGGCGAGGCGGGTGACGGCCCAGCCGCCCTGTTCGGCTGCGGCCACGACGGTTCCGTTGAGGACCTGGACCTTGGCGTGGTACGCGGGCCGGTCCGGGCGGCTTCCGGTGACCTCGACGACCGCGAGGCGCGGGGCGGTGGTCTCGGCCATGCTGCCCTCCAGGCTGTTTCATCGTGTGCGGTGTTCCCAGTGTGGGCACTGCCGGCTCCGGACGCGAACGGGGCCGTCACAGTGCGCAACAGAAGGTTCGTAGACGGGTGGGTCTGGCCGTTCTATGCTCGCGGCAGGAGAGCGCCGGACACCGGTGCTCGCCTGCCATTCCCGCGCCGAAGGAGGCGAGTCCATGCGGTCACGACGGCTGCTGTTCCTGGGGGTCGTCCTCGCGGTCGTGGGCCTCGGGGCAGGGCCGGGGACTCCGGCATCCGCCGAGGATCCCCCGAGCTTCGGGTCGAGCCACGTGGTCGACAGGGTCGGCGCCCTCGGCTCCCGCACCGCGGAGGTGACCGCCGCCCTCGACCGGCTCTACGCGGAGACCCGCACCGACCTCTTCGTCGCCTACGTCGACAGCTTCACCGGAGTCGCCGACCGCCAGCAGTGGGCAGACCAGACCGCCGACGAGAACGGGCTCGGCACCAACGACGTGCTGCTTGCCGTCGCAACAAGCGACCGCCAGTACCAGCTCTCGGTCGCGCAGAATTCGACCCTGACGGATGCGCAACTTCTGGAGGTCGAAACCGTCGCGATCGAACCGGCCCTGCGCGTGAACGACTGGGCCGGGGCGGCGATCGGCGCCGCGAACGGCTTCGCGGCGACGATCGGCGGCCAGCCGGTTCCAGCGCCCTCGCTCACCCCCGGTACCGCGAATCCCGGAGGAGGGGCCTCCGGGGGCGGCCTCATCACGGTGATCCTCGTGGCGCTCGTCGTTTTCATCGCGATCGTCGCGGGGACGATCGTGTTCTTCGCTCGCAGACGGCGGGGCGCGGCGGTGGCTGCAGCCGGTGCAGCCGGTGCAGCCGGTGCAGCGCCTCCCGTCGGAACCGGGCAGCCCGCCGCCCTCTCCACCGAAGAGCTCTCCCGGCGGGCGGCGACCGCCCTCGTCCAGACCGATGACGCCGTGACGTCGAGCGAGCAGGAGCTCGGCTTCGCCCTCGCCCAGTACGGTCAGGAGGCCACGGAGGCGTTCCGCACGGCCCTCGACTCCGCGAAGGCCGCGCTCCGGGCCGCGTTCACCCTCCAGCAGAAGCTCGACGACGCCGTCCCCGACACCGAGGAGCAGCGCAGGGACTGGTTCCTCGCCATCCTCGACGGCTGCGAGCAGGCCAACACGACCCTCGACGACCAGGCGGCGGACTTCGCCGCGCTGCGCCAGCTGGAGAAGAACGCTCCGGCCGCCGCGGCATCCGCTACCCGCGACGCCGACGCCGCCGAGAGCAGGATCGCGCCCGCCGCCGCCCGTATCGCCGAACTCGCCGGCCGGTATACCGCGGCCGCACTCGGGACCGTCGCCGACAATGCCGACCAGGCCAGGGAGCGCATCGCCTTCGCACGCACGGCACTGTCGGAGGCCGGCAAACGGATCGAGAGCGACCCGCCGGGAGCAGCCGTCGGGATCCGTGCGGCGGAGGAATCGGTCGACCAGGCCGGGCTGCTGCTCGATGCCGTCGACCGGCTCGGAACCGACCTCTCCGCGGCGGCGGACCGGGTCTCGGCCACACTCGCGGAGTTGCAGGGGGATCTCGCCGCGGCCCGCGCGCTGCCCGCCACCCCTGCCGGCGTCATCGCCGACACCGAACGCGCCGTCGCCGAGGTCTCCGCCCGGCTCGGCGCCGGACCGATCAACCCGCTCGAACTGCTCGGCCGGCTCGAGGCGACCAACGCGCGCATGGATGCCGCGCTGCAGGGGGTGCGGGACGCGGCCGCCCAGGCGCAGCGCACCGAGGCCGCACTCGACCAGGCCCTGCTCTCCGCGCACGGCCAGGTCTCGGCGGCGGAGGACTTCATCACGGCCAGGCGCGGCGCCGTCGGTGCCGAGGCGCGCACCCGGCTCGCCGAAGCCGGACGTCTGCTCGCCCAGGCCGACGGCACCCGCGCGACCGACCCGGGCTCCGCTTTCACCGCCGCGCAGCGCTCCGGCTCGCTCGCCGCGGAGTCGATCACCCTGGCACGAGCGGATGTCGACGGTTTCGCGGGCGGGCCCGGCCCCGGTACCGGCCTCGGGCAGGGCGGAGGTCAAGGCGGCACCGGGTCAGGCACGCTCGGCGCCGTCCTCGGCGGGATCCTGATCAACTCGGTGCTCTCCGGCAACCGCGGTGGCGGTCTCTTCGGCGGCGGTCTCTTC
>NZ_JASJXJ010000204.1:0-5619 GCF_035018685.1 Cryobacterium sp. RTC2.1 | reverse complement strand
TGGGTGGGCGGGTGACCACTCTGCCGATGTTCCCGCTGGGCGCGGTGCTGTTTCCGCACATGCCACTGCACCTGCGCGTGTTCGAACAGCGCTACCTGGTGATGATGGCGCGGGTGCTCGACGCCGAGACCGCGGTCTTCGGCGTCGTGCTGATCGAGCGCGGCCAGGAAGTCGGCGGCGGTGAGCACCGGTTCGGGATCGGGACGGTGGCCAGGATCACGCAGATCGAGGCCCCAGAGGGGTTCGTCGGCGTGGTCGCCCACGGCGAGCGGCGCATCGAGGTGCTCGAGTGGCTCGACGACGACCCGTATCCGCAGGCGAGCGTCCGCGAGCTCCCCGAGCTGGAGTGGGACGACGAGCTGTTCCCTCTGCGGGAGCGGGCCGAACGGGTCGTGCGCCGGGCGCTTGCGCTCGCGAGCGAATTCACCGAGCAGCCCTGGGCGCCCGACGTCGAACTCTCCGGCGACCCGGCTGTCGCGGCCTGGCAGCTCGCGGCGATCGCGCCGGTCGGCCCCCTCGACCAGATCGAGCTGCTGCGGTCGGAGTCGATGGAGGCCCTGCTCACCCGGCTGGTCGAGGTCACCGAGGCGGTCGCCGACTCCTTCGGCGCCTGACCGGGGTGCCCGGCGAGGCAGGATCCGGCGTCGGCGTGCTGCGCGATCGGGCAGGCCGGAGCCGGTCCCAGTGGAACTCCGGCTGCTAAGCTGCTCGCGAAGCGGTTGAGCCCGACCAGGCGCGCCGTCCAACTGAATACCGGGCCGACACGGCCGATGCGGGAGAGTCCGGCGCCTCGGCGGCCGGACACCGAAGGAGCAATCCTCCCCGACAATCTCTCAGGTACTCGTACCGCATCGGACTGGCCACTCTGAAAAGTAGTCGCAGCACAATGCGGCTCGCCCATGGTGAAAGTCACGTCCCGACCAGGACGCGGCGAAGCTCTCAGGCCTGACGACAGAGGGGGAGTTCCCACGGGGTCGCCACGACCCCGAGAATCTCGCTCGGCCGCGGCCGACCTGCCTGGAGAACTCATGACCCCGGATCTGACCGAACGGTATTCCCCGCTGCACCAGGCGCACGTCGACGCCGGAGCCAGCTTCACCGACTTCGCCGGCTGGCAGATGCCGGTGCGCTACTCGAGCGATCTCGCCGAGCACCACGCGGTGCGTACCGCCGCCGGCCTGTTCGACCTCTCCCACATGGCCGAGATCCGCGTGAGCGGGGCGGATGCCGCGGCGTACCTCGACTACGCCCTCGCCGGAAAGCTCTCCGCGATCGCCCTCTTCCAGGCGAAGTACAGCCTGATCCTGAACGCGGCAGGCGGCATCGTCGACGACATCGTCGTCTACCGCACCGGGGAGACCGAGTTCCTCGTGATCGCCAATGCCGGCAACCACTTCCCGGCGCTCGAGGCCCTCACCAAGCGCGCTGCCCGTTTCGACGTGACCGTGACCGACGAGAGCGACGACACCGCGCTCATCGCCGTCCAGGGCCCGAACTCCCTCGCCATCCTCCAGGCGACCGCCGGTCTCACGGCCACCGACGACCTCGGCGCCCTCCGCTACTACCGGGCCATGACGGGCACCTTCACCGACGTCCCGGTGCTGATCGCCCGCACCGGGTACACCGGGGAGGACGGCTTCGAACTGTACGTGCCCATCGATCGGGCCCTCGCCCTCTGGAATGCGCTCACCGCGGCCGGCGCCGACCACGGCCTCGTGCCCGCCGGACTCGCGAGCCGCGACACCCTGCGCCTCGAGGCCGGCATGCCGCTCTACGGCCACGAACTGAGCGAGGCGACCTACCCGGCCCAGGCCGGACTCGGCCGGGTCGTCAACCTCGCCAAGGAGACCGACTTCATCGGCCGCGCCGCGAGCGAAGAGGGGCCGCAGGCGGGGTCCGCCGTGCTCGTCGGACTCGTGTCCGCGGGCAAGCGCGCCGGCCGCGCCTCCTACGACGTCTTCCGCAGCGCTGACGCGCACACACCGGAGGGGATGATCACGAGCGGCGCCCTCTCCCCGACCCTGGGACATCCGGTCATGATGGCGTACGTCTCGCCGTCGATCGCCCGGCTCGGCACCGAGGTCTTCGTCGACGTGCGCGGCACGCGCATCCCGGCGACCGTGACCGCGCTCCCGTTCTACTCCCGCAAGCCCTGACCCCGAGGGCATCCGCCCACGCACTCCCGTCGGCGATTCTCGCCGGCACCCCTCCAGACCAGCACGCACTGCCCGTTGTTCCGCCGAAAGGACACCCCATGACCGACCAGACCACCCTCCAGTACACCGCAGAACACGAGTGGGTCCTCATCGAGGGCGACACCGCAACCGTCGGAATCACGGCGTACGCGGCAGAGAAGCTCGGGGACGTCGTCTTCGTCGAGCTGCCCGCCGTCGGAACCGGTGTCATCGCCGGCTCGATCGTCGGCGAGATCGAATCCACCAAGTCGGTCGGCGAGCTCTTCGCGCCGGTCAGTGGCACGGTCACGGCCACCAACGACGGTGTCGTCGACAGCCCCGAGCTCGTCAACAGCGACCCCTTCGGAGAGGGCTGGCTGATCAAGGTCACCTTCCTCGAGCTGCCGCCCCTCCTCAGCCACGCCGAATACTCCGCCCTCACCGGCGAATAAGCTCCCAGGAAGCAGGCAGCGCCAGATGACCAAGCACCTCAGTCCCACCCTGACCGCCCAGGCCTCAGCCCAGGCCACCGAGCGCCCGTTCACCGAGCGGCACATCGGCACGGATACCGCGGCGCAGGCCACGATGCTCGCCCGCCTCGGCTACGACTCCGTCAACGCCCTCGTGGCCGCCGCCGTTCCCGCCTCGATCCACGTCGACGCGTTCCGGTCGGAGTCGGACACCCTGCTTCCGCCCGCAGCGAGCGAGCGCGAGGCGCTCGCGGAGCTGCGCGCCCTCGCCGGCCGCAACACCGTACAGCGCTCGATGATCGGGCTCGGCTACTACGACACGATCACGCCGGCCGTGATCAAGC
This sequence comes from Cryobacterium sp. RTC2.1, assembly GCF_035018685.1. Taxonomy (NCBI): domain Bacteria; kingdom Bacillati; phylum Actinomycetota; class Actinomycetes; order Micrococcales; family Microbacteriaceae; genus Cryobacterium; species Cryobacterium sp. RTC2.1. The sequence goes on along the minus strand of NZ_JASJXJ010000204.1, from coordinate 2,631 downwards.
GCAATGTCCTCGAGAACCCGAGCTGGTACACGGCGTACACCCCCTACCAGCCCGAGATCTCCCAGGGCCGGCTCGAGGCGCTGATCAACTTCCAGACGATGATCGCCGACCTGACCGGTCTGCACACCGCGAACGCGTCGATGCTCGACGAGTCGACAGCCGTCGTCGAGGGCATGCTCCTCGCCCGGCGCGGCTCGAAGTCGCCGTCCCACCGGTTCCTCGTCGACGCCGACGCGCTCCCACAGACGAAGGCACTGCTCGCGAACCGGGCCGCCGCGCTCGGGATCGAGCTCGTGGAGACCGACTTCGGCACGCCCGGCGCCGACGCGGAGCCCGCCGCCGCCGGTGACGCCGATGCCTCCGCCGGGCTCGGCGACTACTTCGGCGTGTTCGTGCAGTACCCCGGCGCGACCGGGACGGTCTGGAATCCTGCCGCCGTGATCGAGGCAGCACACGCCCAGGGCGCTCTCGCCGTCGTCGTCGCCGACCTGCTCGCGCTCACCCTGATCATGTCGCCCGGCGAACTCGGTGCTGACGTGGCCGTCGGCACGAGCCAGCGCTTCGGCGTGCCGATGGGCTTCGGCGGTCCGCACGCCGGCTACCTCGCCGTGCGCAAGGGCCTCGAACGCCAGATGCCCGGGCGCCTCGTCGGCGTGAGCGTCGACGCGGCCGGCCACCCGGCCTACCGCCTGTCGCTCCAGGTGCGCGAGCAGCACATCCGCCGGGACAAGGCAACCTCGAACATCTGCACCGCCCAGGTGCTCCTCGCCGTCATGGCGGGCATGTACGCGGTCTACCACGGCCCAGACGGGCTCCGCCAGATCGCCCGCGGGGTGCACGAGAACGCCGGCCGGCTCGTCGCCGCACTCCGCGCCGCCGACGTGACGGTGCTGAACGACACCTTCTTCGACACCGTGCGGGTCTCGATGCCGTCCCGTGCCGCCGAGATCGTCGCCCGCGCCTCGGGCGCCGGCGTCAACCTCTACCAGGTCGACTGCGACACGATCGGCATCAGTGTCGACGAGACCACCACCCGGAGCGACCTCGCCGCGGTGCTCGGCGCGTTCGGCGGAACCGATGCCTTCGGACACGTCGACCTCGAGGCATCCGTCACCGGGCTCCCCGAGGAGCTCGCCCGCACCACGACGTACCTCGAGCACCCTGTCTTCAACACGCACCGCTCCGAGACGAGCATGATGCGCTACCTCAAGCGCCTCGCCGACTACGACTACGCGCTCGACCGCGGCATGATCCCACTCGGCTCCTGCACCATGAAGCTCAATGCGGCGACCGAGATGGAGGCCGTCAGCTGGCCCGAATTCAGCGGAATCCACCCCTTCGCCCCACGCGACGACGTCGACGGCTACCTCGAACTCATCCGGCAGCTCGAGACGTGGCTGACGGATGTCACGGGGTACGATTCCGTGTCGCTCCAGCCGAACGCGGGGAGCCAGGGCGAACTGTCCGGGCTGCTCGCCATCCGCGGCTATCACCTCGCCAACGGCAACGCTGAACGCACCATCTGCCTGATCCCGTCGAGCGCGCACGGCACGAACGCGGCATCCGCCGTGCTCGCCGGCATGAAGGTCGTCGTCGTCGCGTGCGACGACCTCGGGAACGTCGACCTCGACGACCTGCGCGCGAAGATCGCCGAGCACGCCGACAGCCTCGCCGCGCTCATGATCACCTACCCCTCGACGCACGGCGTCTACGAGCACGAGGTCGGCACCATCTGCCAGGCCGTGCACGCGGCCGGCGGGCAGGTCTACGTCGACGGCGCCAACCTCAACGCGCTGCTCGGCTTCGCCCGGTACGGCGACTTCGGCGGCGACGTGTCGCACCTCAACCTGCACAAGACCTTCTGCATCCCGCACGGCGGCGGCGGACCCGGTGTCGGCCCGGTCGCGGCGAAGGCGCACCTCGCGCCGTTCCTGCCCGGACACCCGCTCGCCCAGGACGAGGAGCATTACCTCCGGGGCGCCGACGGCAGCGCCGGAACCGTCGTGCACGGCGGCGGCCCGGTCTCGGCCGCACCGTACGGGAGCCCGGGCATCCTGCCGATCTCCTGGGCCTACGTGCGCATGATGGGCGCGGCCGGCCTCAAGCAGGCCACCGGCGCCGCCGTGCTCGCGGCGAACTACGTTGCCAAGGGCCTCGAGGGCGCATACCCGCTGCTCTACTCCGGGGAGAACGGGCTCGTCGCCCACGAGTGCATCCTCGACCTGCGCCCGCTGACCGCCGCGACGGGAGTGACCGTCGACGACGTCGCCAAGCGCCTCGTCGACTACGGCTTCCACGCGCCGACGATGAGCTTCCCGGTCTCGGGAACGCTCATGGTCGAACCGACAGAGAGCGAGGACCTCGGCGAGATCGACCGCTTCATCGAGGCCATGATCGCAATCAAGGCCGAAGCGGATGCCGTCGCCGCCGGAGTCTGGCCGGCCGACGACAACCCGCTGCACAACGCCCCGCACACGGCGCAGTCCGTGATCGAGGGGGAGTGGGAGCACGCCTACGACCGCGAGACCGCCGTCTACCCGCTGCGCAGCCTCATCCGCGGCAAGTACTGGCCGCCGGTGCGCCGCATCGACAACGCCTTCGGAGACCGAAACCTGGTCTGCGCCTGCCCGC
>NZ_JASJXJ010000203.1:0-5621 GCF_035018685.1 Cryobacterium sp. RTC2.1 | reverse complement strand
TTCGATGAGCGACCGTGCCAGGGCCCGGAACATCTCGCTGATCGCGAGGTTCCAGTCCTTGTGCGATGCTGCCGACAACGCCGCACCGGCGGGCGCCCGCGCCCTCGTCGAGGTGCTGCGCCAGCAGGGGGTGCGCGTCACGACAGCGGACTCCCTGGACGAGGCTCGCACGATCGCCGCGGCGAGCACGGATCCGACCCTGTTCTTCAGTGACCCGAACGGCTATCTGACGAACGACCGGATCTCGGCCATGGCGGCCCTCGCACCCCGGACCGTCGTGGTCTCCCCCGATTTCCTCCTGCTGCAGACGCTGACCCCCGCAGTCGGCTTCGGCGGGGTCGCCGACAGCCTGGACGGCCCTGGCGATCGCTGCGACCTGCCCGCTGCGATCAGGGCAGGCGGCGTCGCCCCCGGCGGGAAGACGCTCAGCCTCCCCGCCGACTCCGCGGAAAGCGGTTGTTTCCCGTCCGGTCGGAACTCATTCGCCGTCGTCGGCGCGACCCTGCCGTCCACAGAGCTGACCCTCGTCGCCGATGGCGCCATCTTCAGCAACGACGAGATCACGGCATCCGGTCACGCGGCGCTCGCACTCGGGCTGCTCGGGCCGAGCGCCGACCTGATCTGGTACCTGCCGACCCTGACGGATGTCGCGGTCACCGGCCCGCCGAGCCTCGGCGAGTTGACGCCGGGCTGGGTCACGCCCTCGATCCTGCTGCTCGCGGTCGTCTTCCTCGCCGCGGCCGTGTGGCAGGGCAGGCGACTCGGACCGCTCGTCGCCGAGAACCTGCCGGTGACCGTACGCGCGAGCGAGACGATGGAAGGCAGGGCCCGCCTCTATGCCCGCGGCAACGCGCGCCTCCGCGCCCTCGACTCCCTGCGGGTCGCCACCGTGCAGCGCCTCGCGACCCGGGTCGGGCTGTCCAGGCTCGCGAGCCTCGACGACGTCGTGCTCGCGGTGTCCGCACTGACCGGTCGGGCACCGGCCGAGGTGCGCTTCGTCCTCGTCGACGGAGTCCCGGCGACGGACCGCGACCTCATTGCCCAGTCCGACCTCCTCCAGGACCTGGAGCGAGCCGTGATCGCCGCGAGCGGCCTGCCCGCTGATCCGCCGGCATCCGCCCCACCCACCGCAACCACCCCCGGAAGAATGGACCCATGAGCACACCGACCGATACCATCGTTTCCCTTCGGGAATCGCTCGCGCAGGTTCGCACCGAGGTCGGCAAGGCCGTCGTCGGCCAGGACGGCGCAGTGACGGGACTCATCATCGCCCTGCTCGCGCGCGGCCACGTGCTGCTCGAGGGCGTGCCCGGTGTCGCCAAGACCCTCCTAGTGCGCTCGCTCAGCCACGCGCTCAGCCTCGAGACGAAACGGGTTCAGTTCACGCCCGACCTGATGCCGGGCGACGTCACAGGGTCGCTCATCTACGACGCGCGGGCCGGCGAGTTCGAGTTCCGGAAGGGCCCGGTGTTCACGAACATCCTGCTCGCGGACGAGATCAACCGGACACCGCCGAAGACCCAGTCCGCACTGCTCGAGGCGATGGAGGAACGCCAGGTCAGCGTCGACGGCCGGACGATTCCGTTGCCGGACCCGTTCATCGTCGCCGCGACCATGAATCCGATCGAATACGAGGGCACGTACTCGCTGCCCGAGGCGCAGCTCGACCGGTTCCTGCTCAAGCTCGTGCTCGACGTGCCGGAACGCGACGCGGAGTTCGAGGTGCTCCGCCGCCACGCCGCCGGTTTCAACCCCCGCGACCTCACCGCGGCCGGGGTCACTCCCGTGCTCGGCGCCGAGCAGCTCACCGCCGCGCAGGCCGCCGTCATGGAGGTCGGCTCGAGCGCGGACGTGCTCGCATACATCGTGGATCTCGCGCGCGCGACCCGGCGCAGCCCCTCGGTCAAGCTCGGCGTGAGCCCCCGCGGGACGACGGCGCTTCTCGCGGCGACGAAAGCCTGGGCGTGGCTCAGCGGCTACGACTCGATCACTCCCGACCACGTCCAGGCGATGGTCCTCCCGGTCTGGCGGCACCGGATCCAGCTCCAGCCGGAAGCCGAGCTCGAGGGCGTGTTCGTGGACGCCATCCTGCGCAGCGTGCTCCAGCAGGTCCAGGTTCCGATCTAAGGTGACGGTCTCCGGTCGGTTCACACTGCTCGTCGCCCTCGGCGTCGTGCCAATTGTGCTGCTCGGACGCAGCCAGGCGGCCGCGGGCGGCATCCTCGCCCTGTGGCTGCTGCTTTCGGTCGGGCTCGGCCTGCTCGACCTCGCGCTGGCCGGCTCGCCCAGGGCCGTGCGCCTCGAACGCAGGCTGCCGGCAAGGGTGCGCCTCGGCGAAACCGTGACGAGCCTGCTGTACGTCACCAATTCCGGCTCCCGTCGCCTCCGCGCCCTCGTGCGGGATGCCTGGCAACCGTCGGCCGGCGCAGGCAACAACCGCACCCCTCTGTCCGTCCCGACAGGGGAACGCCGGCTCGTGTCCCTCCCGCTGACTCCGTTCCGGAGGGGAGAACGACGGGTGGACCGGGTCACGATCCGCTCGTACGGGCCGCTCGGCCTGTGGGCGCGCCAGGCCACGCTCGAGGCGCCCGGGCGCATCCGTGTCCTGCCGCCCTTCAACGCCCGGAAGCACCTGCCCTCGCGCATCACCCGGCTCAAGGAACTCGACGGGCGCACGAGCGTGCTCGTGCGCGGACAGGGCACCGAGTTCGACTCGCTGCGGGAGTATGTGCGCGGCGACGACGTGCGCTCGATCGACTGGCGGGCTACGGCGCGGCACAACGACGTGGTCGTGCGCACCTGGCGACCGGAGCGCGACCGGCGGGTGGTCATCGTGATCGACACCGGACGCACCTCCGCCGCGCGGATCGACAACGAGACGAGGCTCGACACCGCGTTCGAGGCGGCGCTGCTGCTCGCCGCGCTCGCGTCGAAGGCCGGAGACCGTGTCGACATGGTCGCCTTCGACCGGCGGGTGCGCGGCCGGGTGCAGGGCGCGCAGGGCGCAGAACTGCTGTCGCGGATGGTCGACACCCTTGCGGTGATCGACCCCGAACTCCTCGAAATGGACTGGGCCGGAGTGCCGGCCCAGGTGCGCGCGATCACGAGCCAGCGCGCCCTCGTCGTGCTGCTGACCTCGATCGATGCCGCGGGGGCGTCGACCGGACTGCTCGCGGTACTGCCCCAGCTGACCCGCCGCCACACCGTCGTCGTCGCGTCGGTCACCGACCCGACGACCGTGCAGGCGACCCACGAACGCGCCGACCGGGAGCAGGTCTACCGCGCCGCCGCTGCCGAACGGGCGCTGCTCGACGTCGCCAGGGTCGCCGCGGCGATCCGCCAGCAGGGTGCCGACGTCGTCACCGGTCCGCCAGCGGACCTGCCGCCCCGCCTCGCCGATCACTACCTCGCCCTGAAGCTCGCCGGCCGACTGTAGCCCGCTCGCGGCCCTCAGGACGCGTAGATGCGGGTGCTGCCGGCCTCGAACTCACCGATGTCGCCGGTCTCGCCGGAACGTGCGGCCCGTCGGCCGAGCACGAGCATGTACGTCAGGAACGCACACAGCGCGGCGAAGCCGATGCCGATCTTGACCGGCCACGGCCACGGCGCCGGGGTCACGAAGCCTTCGATCACGCCGGAGACGAGGAGGACGAAGACGAGGCCGATCGCAACCGTCGCGAGGGCGCGCGAGTCCGCCGCGAGAGCCTGCCCGCGGGTACGCCCACCGGGGGCGATCCAGGACCAGAAGATGCGAAGCCCCGCGGCCGCAGCGACGAAGATCGCGGTGAGCTCCAGCATCCCGTGCGGCGCGATGTAGAGGAAGAAGACGTCGCCCTTGCCGTATGCGAACATCACCGCGGCTGTCGTGCCGATGTTCTGGGCATTCGAGAGCACGATGTACGGCACGTAGAGGCCGAGGATACCGAAGGCGACGCACTGCGCGGCGATCCAGGCGTTGTTCGTCCAGACCTGGCCGGTGAACGACGCGGCGGGGTTGGCGGAGTAGTAGTCGACGAATTCAGAGTTCACGAGTTGCTGGAGCTGGGCGTCGGAGCCGAGGTTGGCGAGCACCCGGGGGTCGCCGGTGATCCAGACGGCATAGAGCACCGCGACCGCGACCGTCACGACCGCGACGCACAGCGTGAGCCAGCGCAGGCGGTAGAGCGCGGCGGGCAGTTGAAGGACGAAGAACCGAGGCACCTGGGACACGACGTTCGCGCCGGCTCCGGTGAAGCGCAGCCGGGCGCGGGACAACGCGACGGAGAGCCGGTCGCCCGGGATCGTGGAGCCGGCCGTGCTCTTGATTGCGGACAGCTGGGTCGCGCCGGACTGGTACAGGCCGATCAGTTCGTCGGACTGCGCGCCGGAGAGCCGCCGCTCCCTGCCGAGCTCGGCGAGGCGGTCCCACTGGGCGCGGTGCGCCGTTGAATATGCGTCGAGGTCCATCTGCTCTAATAGTAGACATGGCACACCCCGGAAACGCGGCGGATCAGGGAGAAAGTTCTCCCTATGAGTACGAACTCGTCACTGGCGAGGCGGTCGCGCTTGATGTGCGGCCGGCGAGTTTCATCCTGCGCGCGGCCGGCGCCATCATCGACTGGCTCGCCTATCTCGGTTTCTTCGTGGGACTCGCCTTCGCGGTCGACTTCGTCATGGGCGACGCCCTGGATCCAGCGCTCGCACAGACGCTGGCGATTTCAGGGCTCGCGTTCTCGATCCTCATCCTCCCGACTGTCGTGGAGACCGTGACCGGAGGACGCTCGCTCGGCAAGCTCGCGATCGGCGCCCGCATCGTGCGTGACGACGGCGGGTCCATTCAGCTGCGGCACGCCTTCACCCGCGCCCTCAGCGGAATCTTCGAGATCTACCTCACCTTCGGCGGCCTGGCCGCCACGACGGCTCTGCTGAACGGCAAGTCCAAGCGCCTCGGCGACCTGATGGCCGGCACGTACAGCCAGTATGAACGGGTGGCCCGGTTCGACGAGCCGGTCCTCGGGCTTCCGCAAGAGCTCACCACCTGGTCGTACACCGTCGATGTCGTGCGGCTGCCTGACCGGCTCTCGCGCCGCATCGCCCAGTTCCTCCGCCAGTCCGGACGCCTGACCCCGGAGACACGCGTGCGCGTAGCAAGTGACCTCGCGGCGGAAGCGGCGCCCTTCGTCTCCCCGGTTCCCGCCGTCTCCCCCGAGGAGTTCCTCGCCGGCGTCGCCGCCGTGCGCCGCAGCCGCGAGTACGCGGCACTCCTCCTGGAACGAGATCGCCTCGAACGCCTCCGCCCGGTGCTCACGCGCCTCCCCCACGATTTCCCCAACCGCTGAGCGGATGCTGCGCCGCCCCGCTACGGGTTGCGCGCCGGTTGCGCCGTTACGCGCCCGGCGTGTCCGGGGCGTAGCGGCGCTGGTGTCGCGCGGGGCCAGTGCAGGGCGGGGCCAGTGCAGGGCGGGCTGGCTGGCGGGCTGGCTGGCTGGCTGGCTGGTGGTTGCGGTGTGCGGTGTGCGGGTTAAAGCAGAAAAGCCACCCCGTGGGGTGGCTTTTCTGGTGTTTCTAAGTTAAGTCCGGCGGTGTCCTACTCTCCCACAGGGTCCCCCCTGCAGTACCATCGGCGCTGAGAGTCTTAGCTT
>NZ_JASJXJ010000202.1:0-5622 GCF_035018685.1 Cryobacterium sp. RTC2.1 | reverse complement strand
GGCGACGTTCTCGCCGAGTTCGAACCGGGCCTCGACGAAGTGCGTCGTCGCCGCCTCGTGCGCGTGCCAGGCGCCGGCACGGTACTCGCCTGTGTTCTCGATCACCCGGAACTTCGTGACCAGGATCGATCCGGCCGGTACGACCTCCGGATCGGCTGCCAGGTTGCCGGTGATAGTGCGTATGGACATGGTGTGCTCCTTCACGATTGGCGGTGCGTGGGTACTACTTGGAGTCGGACCGGGTGGGCCGAATTTCGCCGTTTGAGAGGTCGAGACGCGTTCTGAGAGAGTTGATTAGGTCGGGCCTGTATCCGCTCCAGGACACCCCTGGCGCCTCTACGACGGGCGCCTGGACGTGACCGAGGCCCGTGACATACTCGAGCGCGACCGGGTCCTGCGCGACGTCGATGAGGGTGAAGTCGATGGCGTGCTGGGTGAGCTTGCGGACGGTGGCGGCGCACTGCACGCAGCCAGGCTTGCTGTAGACGGTGACGATGCCGTTCATGGTGTTCTCCTTGTCGAACCATCTCGGTGTGCCTTTGGCGTCAAGTCATGAGGTGCCAGCGGAGTTATCCACAGGCTGGTCTCGCGCGCGCATACTGCTTCTGTTCTGTTCTTCCTGTTCTTTACTGTTAAGGGGGCCAATAATTGGTCCCCGAATTGACAACTTTTTGGTCCCCTAAGGGGGCAACTAATTGGTCCCCCTCAGGGGGCAAATTTCCGACCCCCTAGCGGGTCCTCGGGGAAAAGGTCGATCTCGGGATAGGTGCGGTGCGGGGCCGGAGGTTTGGCGCTGTTCAGGTTCAATTCGAACTCGGCGGTCATACCGACTCCCCCGGATCTGAGGCGAGTGATGACGCCCGCGTCGACTAGTTCCTTCACCGCACGCTTGACGGCCCGATGAGCGGGCGTGGATGCGTTCGATGGCGCCACGAACCCAAGTGCGATCGCCGAGGACTCCCGTCCGCCGAAATAGCGTCGCGGAGGCTGCTCGCCCGGGTTGTCGGCGTCGTCCCAGCATTCCAAGGCCATGTGCAGCAGCAACCGGGTCGCCGTGTTTCCCAGTCCCAACCGGGCAGCGACCAGGACCGCGTTCTTCGCCGCGAACAGGCCCACCGGGCCCTCACCGCAATTCACGGGGCGACGCCAGTGCAGTGTCGGAGGTGCTCGATAGCATGTGCATGGATCGACTCCTCTGCTGGTGACGATCTCGGGCCCCGGGCGGCCACCCGGGGCCCTTCCACGTCACCGGCGTCGGCTTCGGTGACGTGAGGCCGGTTAGCGGCTGCGGACCGGATCCGACGTGCTGGTCGTGGCGCTGGCCTCGACCCAAGCGAGTACCTCGGACCTTTTGTAGAGCACCGTGCGGGGTGTGGGCTTGTAGAACCGGGGCCCCCGCCCCAGATAGCGCAGCTGAGCCAGAGCGCCCACCTTCAATCCGGTGATCTCGCCCACGGTGGCCGGGAGGATATAGTCGTCGTCCATAATCATCCTGTCTCTATAACAGCCATTCGGCTGTTCCAATGTTGAAAACACAATATGGCGACTTCCAACATTTGACAAGGGTTTGCATAGTATCTTGTCTGCATGACAGATTTTCGCACTGAGGCGAGCATTGGCACCCGGATCCAAGCCGTGCGCAAGCACCGCGGCATCCGCACCACCAAGGAGCTCGCGGACATGATCCCCGGCGGTAATGTCACTGAAGCGATCCTGCAGAACATCGAAGCCGGCCGGAAGTCCGACCTCGCCGTCAGCCAGCTCCTCAACATCGCACACGCCCTAGGCGTCACCCCACTCTTCCTCCTGGCCCCCATCGGCAATCCAACGAACGAACTCGACCTCCCCAACCTCAGCGACGCCTTCGACAGCATGACCGTTATCGAATTCGACGCCTGGATCTCCGGCGAAACCGACGGAGCCTACCGGTGGACCACCACCGACGAACGCTCCGAACGCACCCAACTCCAAGCAATGCGCGAACTCGACGCCCTCCACCGCGAAGGCAAACGCCTCGCAAGCAATGTGGCCGTGGAAACAGCGCTCAGCGCCCCTGGAGGCCTCGACGACGAGAGCCGGGCGTGGGACACCACCCAACAACGACTCGACGACATCAACCGCCGCATCGCCCAGCTCACGTCATACCTAGTATCAGCAGGATGGAATCTCGACAGTTGAACCCAACAGGACGGTTGCCAGTTGCGCCGCGTATTCGGCGAAATACGCCACGCGTTCCTCGGCTGGCAACAGCGCGCTGCCTAATGCTTCCCAGCAATAGCAACCAACGGGAGGACCGTCGCATTACCTAGGAGGGAGCCTCAAATGCTGCGTGTCGGAGACCTACCGCGTGACTTCAATTTGACTTCAATTGGTGCAATTTCGAGGTGATTCCATCACCTCCGCATGACCCAAGTGGCCAGTAAATCATTGGGATACGGACAGAAATCCCGCTGTTCTCCGGGCTCGTTTTGCCCTCCGGAGGCAGGGGCGGCAGTTCGAATCTGCCTGGGGGCACACTGTCGCGTGGCACGTTTGCTCGGAATTTTGCCACAAAGTTCGGACGATCTTGTCCAAAACGCATGTGGGCGTCACAGGCCCGTATCGATCCACACGCATCGACCGCGGTACAAGTAGGCGCTGAAAATTGTGGCTTAGTTCTGCTCGTGGAGTGCTCTGAGCGTCGAGCTCCTGTGCGCACGACGGATGCCTTTCGCAAGGCCAGGTTTGGCCCCGGGTGTGCATCCCCAGCTCCTGATGATCCGAATTGGCCATTGACAATCGGCGTTGATAACGTTTGGCTATGCCATTCGCTCCCCAGACCATCGCCGAACTGGCGGATGAGCTGGGTCTCGGAGTTGACGACCTCGAGCCGTATGGTCGGGGAAAAGCAAAGCTGTCGCTCGACCTGCTCAACCGCCCCGCGAACGGCAAGGGTCGACTCGTGCTCGTTACCGCGATTAACCCGACGCCTGCGGGTGAGGGCAAGACCACGGTGTGTATCAGCCTGGCGATGGGTCTGCGTCGATTGGGACGGAACGCCGTTCTGGCTCTGCGGGAACCATCACTCGGTCCGGTGTTCGGCGCGAAGGGCGGAGGCACTGGAGGCGGCAGAGCCTCGCTCACCCCCGCGGACGACATCAATCTTCACTTCACCGGCGACATTCATGCGATCACCACCGCCCACAATCTACTGTCGGCGCTCGTCGACAACGCAATCTTCTTTCGAGAAGAGATCCCTGGCAGGGGCGTGATCGATCCCGGTCAGGTCACCTGGGGACGCGCGCTCGACATGAACGACCGTGCTCTCCGGCGAAGCATTGTTGGCATTGATCCCAAGACCGACGACGTCTCGCGTCAGGAACACTTCGACATCACGGCGGCAAGCGAGATCATGGCGATCATGGCCCTCGCGTCAGGTCTAAAGGATCTGGAGGACCGCCTGTCTCGCATCGTGGTGGGGCGAACACATGCCGGGCAAGCAGTCACAGCAGGAGACCTCCGGGCTTCGGGCGCAATGACGGTGGTGCTTCGCGACGCGTTGCGACCGAATCTGGTGCAAACCGAGGAGGGCGGCCCCGCGATCGTGCACTGCGGGCCCTTCGGCAACATCGCGCATGGCTGCAATAGTGTGGTCGCGACACGCCTCGCGATGAAGCTCGGCGATTACGCGATCACCGAGGCAGGGTTCGGGTTCGATCTCGGTGGAGAGAAATTTCTCGATATCAAGTGCCGTCTCGCAGGGATCTGGCCACGCGCCGTCGTCATCGTGGCCACACTGCGGGCTCTCAAGATGCACGGGGGCGCGCCGGTCGCGATCTGCGGTGAGCCAGATACCGCCACGCTCATCAAAGGACTGCAACACCTCGAGCATCATCTCGCCACGGCGAGCGCATTCGGCCTCACGCCGATAGTCGCGATCAATCTCTTCCCGAACGATACCGAGTCGGAACTTCTACTGGTCGAAGAAGCCGTCGCTGAGCGCGGAGTTCGATTCGCCCGAGCCGACGGCTTCGCGCGCGGTGGCGAAGGATCGCTGGATCTCGCCCGGGTGGTGAGCGAAGTGGTCGATCCCACCGACGTGGCACCTCCGCAGCCGCGGTTCATTTACAACGAATCGGATTCCCCGCACGACAAGATCCGCAAGATCGCCACGGTGGTCTACGGCGCCAGCGATGTGGTGTTCACCCCGACTGCTGAGATGGACATCGCCCGAATCGCGGAGTTGGGCTACGCGAATCTCCCCATCTGCATGGCGAAAACTCACCTCTCCCTCACTGACGACCCCAGAATTGCCGGTCGCCCCCGTAACTTCATCATCACGGTCCGGGAGGTTCGTCTTTCGGCGGGGGCGGGATTCCTGATTCCGATGACGGGATCCGTACTGACCATGCCCGGGCTTCCAAGAGTGCCCGCCTCGCGCAACATCCGATTGCTTCCGGATGGACGCATTGCAGGACTCATGCAGAACGACTGATGCGTGTGCATACTTGGGCGCGATAACTCGCTCCGTGTTTAGGTCCGGGGAGCCCAGTACCTGAATCCCAGGACATCAACTCGAGAATAGTGATTCGGCTTGGTCCTTATGACAGAGGTGTCCTGGGTGCCCTCATATCAGCAACGGTCGTACTGAGGCACCCGTCTTGATCCCTATGCGTGTTCACGTCAAGCGCGGTCCGGGGCGATCGTCCTCGCCAGTAGGCTCAAGCCATGATTCGCCTGCGTAAGACGCGTTGGAAGGTCGCATACATCCTTATCGGGGTGATCGCGCTGGCCGCAATCGAAATTGCGATCCAGCCGTTCAGGTTGCCGAATCCGCTGTACGCCGTGGTGGCAAACTCGCTGAGCATCCTGCTCATTTTCGGAGGGGTGCGGTCCTTCCGCGGATTGGGCGAACCGATAGAACCACCCCGCGCCTGGTGGAGGATGACGTCCCGGCCACGAGCCGGGTACATCGTCGGATCCCTGTTTGTTTTGAACTCCGCCAATGGCGTGGTCGTTGCGACCACAGGGCCACCGGAGTTGATCTTCAACGTCGCGATCAGCGTGATGGTCGACGCATCACTGGCGTTCTTGTACTTCAGGTCCTCGACCCGGCTGAGAAAAGCGCCTCCGCGTACTGTGCAGGAAGTGCCACGCTGGAAGCCGCTCAAGACCTAGTCGGCCTTTCCCTCGGGCACGGATGCCTCCTATGGTCGGAGCATGTCCTTCCCTCACTCAGACCGGTTGACCTTTCGGAACATGACCGATGCTGACCTCGATGACATGGCCGCCATGCTGGCTGACGCGGACGTAATGGAGTACTACCCACGACCCAAGAGCCGCGAGGAGGCCCAGGGGTGGATCGACTGAAACAAGCGCAACTACCTCGAGCGTGGCTATGGTTTGTGGGTCATCGAGACGAAAGCGGGTGAGTTCGTCGGCGACTGTGGCCTCACCTGGCAGGCCGTCAACGGCCGACCCGAACTTGAGGTCGGCTACCACGTGCGGGCAAAGATGCAGGGACGAGGCTACGCAACCGAGGCCGCTTCGGCTTGCCTCGACTTCGTGTTAACGCCGACCGAAAATAGGGCCAGTATCGCCGATTGAAAACAGGGCCACCGACCATTATGGAAGGTGATCAAT
>NZ_JASJXJ010000201.1:0-5631 GCF_035018685.1 Cryobacterium sp. RTC2.1 | reverse complement strand
GGCTACTACTGAGATCAGCGGGGCTGGAGAGGTCGGGGACCAGGACTGGGGCTGCCAGCTGGACGGAGAGATCCGGCCGCCGTACAGGGGGAGCTCGATCGGGGCATCCGTGTCGGCGAATTGCGCCCACGGTCGGTTGGTACCCGCGGTTCCCTGCACTCGCACCCGGGTCACGTGGTCGAGGTCGATGGTGGTAAGAAGCACGTCGGAGTTGGTGTCAGCGCTCTCGTCGAGGACGTGGCCCTCCGGGTCGACGACGATGCTCCGACCCCGGCCGACGGGACCTGCGCAATTGACGCTCACGGTGAAGACCTGGTTCACGATCGAGTTGGCGCGGGCGAGCACGAGCTCCTGGGCGCGGTCGTCCGTCGTCGTCTTCACGAGGTTCAGTACCACCTCTGCACCGAGCCACGCGAGATGCCTGGTCACCTCGGGGAACCAGGCGTCATAACAGATGGAGAGGCCGAGCCGCCCGACACCGGGCACATCGAAGACGACGAACCGGTCGCCGGGATCGTACGGTTCGAACGGCCGCCAGGGAAACATCTTGCGGTATGAGGCCACGCGTTCCCCCGTCGGGGCGTACACCACGGCCGTGTTGAAGAGTTCCCCGTTCTGGCCGAGTTCGCACACGCTCCCCGGAACGAGCCAGATGCCTGCCTCCCTGGCGAGCGCTCCGAGGGAATCGCCGAGCGGGCCGTCGAGGGGCTGGGCGGATGCCCTGAGGCTCGCGTTCCGTGCGTCGGCCGACTCAGGTTCTGACGTGACGTCGCCGCGGTCCGCGGGGGAGCCGAAGAGATGCAACTCGGGAAACACCACCACGTCGGCATCGGGGGCTCCGGCAAGCACGGACCGCAGCTCGGCGGCGAACGGCTCGATCGCGGCTCCGATCAGCTGGGGAGCCGCCTGCACGGCGGCCACTTTCAGGGTTCTCATCCTTCGTCCTTCCGAGTTCTCCTAAATTAGATCATTTTGAACATTACCGGCGCGTTTCGTGTCGATTATTGTGGTGTCGTGACCACATCGATACCGGGCGACACTGAAGCGGCGCCATCGGGCCTCGCGGCCCTGACCGCCGCCGCCGTCACCGGGATCACCCGCCTCGCGGCCATCGACACCGTGCGGGCCCGGCTCGCCCTCGCCGTCGACCTCGGCCTGCTCCTGCCCGGGGAGCGTGTCCCGCCCGTCGACGACGTTGCGGAGGCTCTCGCCGTCAGCCCGATCACGGCCCGGCGAGCGCTCGAAAGCCTCGCGGACGACGGCGTGCTCGTGCGCCGCAGGGGCCGAGGCGGCGGAACCTTTGTCGCCGACGTCCCCGCCCACTCGGCCGTCGCCGAGATCCGCAGCTATCTCGCAGACGCCGCCGAAGTACACGATCTCATCGACCGACGGGTGCTCCTCGAGTGCGCCGTCGTGCACCACGCCGCGCTCGCCGCGACGGAATCCGACCTCGCCGTCCTCGACCTGCAGATCACCCGGATGCGGGAGGCCAGAAGCTGGACCGAGTACCACCTGGCCGACGAGAGCTTCCACGTCGGAGTCGCCGTCGCGAGCGGTCTCGACTTCGCCCTTCCCCTCTACCGTGCCGCCCTCGCCGCCCTCTACCGATACTTCCTGCCCTATCCGATCTCCTTCCTGCACGGGGTCAACGACGACCACGCCGACCTCGTTGCCGCGCTCCGCCGCTCCGACCCTGTGGATGCCGTGCGCATCGCCCGCGCGCACGTCGAGGCCCTGCACCACACCATGTTCATGGGGCTGCCGCAGCCACCGAACGATGCCCCGACAGCGGTCACCGCCACGCCCCCCTCCAGGTCTCCTGACCCGCTGCCTGACGCGGCGCCGCACTCCGACGGCTAATCTGGCCCTATGACTTCAGCACCACGCGGCGGAAATCCGCGCGACGACGACGCGCTCGGCTGGGCCGGCGACGACGATCCCACCCTGCAAACCCGGTCGGAGGACGCCGACGCCCGCGAGAACTCGCGCACGCCGGTCGAGTCAGACCCCGTTGCCTCCGCACCGGCCAGCGCTCCGGTCTACGCCGCTTTGCCGGACGGCTGGAGCGTCAAGGGCCCGACCGCTGCGATCGAAGCGGATGCCGCGGCCCGCAACTCGGAACGCTCGCCGATGAGTTCATTCACCCTCATCTCCCTCGGGGTGTTCGGCGGCATCTACCTGCTCTTCACGATCGGCTGGTTCATCGGCGTGAGCCGGATCGACAATCCGCTCGGCGACGCTCTCGCGAGCTTCATGTTCAGCCTCGGAACCTGGCTCGCCGTCGCGGCCCCCGTCGCGTGGTTCGCGGTGACGCTCTGGCTGACCCCGACCCGGCCGCGCGGACGAATCCTCTGGCTGCTCCTCGGCGTCGTGCTGCTCGCTCCGCTCCCGCTCCTCGTGAGCGGAGGGGCCGTCGCATGAGCGAGCCCGTCGCACTCCCGAACCCGTCCGGTCCGGACACGTCCGGTCCCGATGCGTCCGGCACCGGTTCGACCGAGACCGTCGCCGCACCACAGCGCCGCAGGCCTTCCTGGCCGTTCCTGGTCGTCGCCGTCTTCTTCGGACTGTTCTACGCCTGGGATGTCTGGGCGGCCCTCGGGAACCTGATCGGCCTCAACCTCGCCGCCGGGTCCCTCGACACCCAGCTCAGCGGGTTCGGCTGGGGAATCCTGATCGCCGGGGTACTCCTGCCGATCCTGATCTTCCTGCTCGCCGCCCGGATCGGACGGGGCAGGCCAGTGTACGCGCAGGCCGCCCTGTTCCTCGTCGGCCTGGCCCTCGCATCCGCCCTCGCCCTCGATATCTACCAGTTCGGACTCGGCAGCCTGATCGTCTGATCGAGGCGTCGGACCGGGATCGCAGGCTCAGAGAATCGCCAGCACGACGAGGGCGATGAGCGCGACCTGCTCGATGACCCGGGTCCGGAGCGGGATCGCGGCCCGGCCGAAGCGCAGCGGGTCGCGGGCGGCGAACGCGTTGGCCGGGAAGACCGCGATCAGGAAGATCACGAGCATGACTCCGGTGACTCCGGTGGTCGGCGGCCAGAGCAGGCCGAGGCCGCCGAGCATCTCGCAGACGCCCGTGAAGATCACCAGGACGACGGGGCCACGCGCGCCGAAGAATCCCGTGAAGCGGAGTCCCGGCGGGATCATGGCAGCCATCGTGCGCTGGACCACCGGGATGAAGTGGGTGATCCCCGCGCCGAAGAAGAAGACGGCCAGAAGGCAGCGCAGGACGAACTGGAGGGAGTCCAACGTAACAGTGCTCATTGGGGAATATTACGGCCGATAGACTCGACCCAATACTGGCGCCCCACGGTCGCGGCGCGAGCCACAATTGCTGCTGCTATCGGAGGTTCTGTTTTCGTGTCAAAACCAGTCGTTCTTATCGCTGAAGAATTATCACCCGCAACCGTCGATGCACTCGGACCCGACTTCGAGGTCCGCACTGTCGATGGCACGGACCGGCCGGCCCTGCTCGCCGCGCTCGCAACGGCCGACGCCGTGCTCGTGCGCTCCGCGACGAAGGTCGACGCCGAGGCTATCGCGGCTGCACCCCTGCTCAAGGTGATCGCCCGCGCCGGTGTCGGACTCGACAACGTGGACATTAAGGCTGCGACGGCCGCAGGCGTCATGGTCGTCAATGCACCGACCTCGAACATTATCTCTGCCGCAGAACTGACCGTCGGTCACATTATTAGCCTCGCCCGTCACATCCCCGCCGCGAGTGGCGCCCTCGCAGAGGGGCAGTGGAAGCGCTCCAAGTACACCGGTGTCGAACTGTACGAAAAGACCGTCGGCATCATCGGCCTCGGCCGTATCGGCGCCCTCATCGCCGCTCGAATGCAGGCCTTCGGCACGAAGATCATCGCGTTCGACCCGTACATCACCTCCGCCCGTGCGCAGCAGCTCGGCGTTGTGCCCGTGACTCTCGAAGAACTCCTCGCGCAGTCCGACTTCGTGACCATCCACATGCCGAAGACGGCGGAGACGACCGGCATGATCGGAGCCGCGCAGTTCAAGCTCATGAAGCCGACCGCGTTCGTGATCAACGTCGCCCGAGGCGGCCTCATCGACGAAGACGACCTCTACGACGCCCTGACTGCCGGCACCATCGCCGGGGCCGGCCTCGACGTGTTCGTGTCTGAGCCCCCGACCGGGTCGAAGCTCCTCGGCCTGGAAAACCTGATCACCACCCCGCACCTCGGTGCATCGACCGACGAAGCCCAGGAGAAGGCCGGCGTCTCCGTCGCGAAGTCGGTGCGCCTCGCCCTCTCCGGCGAACTCGTGCCGGACGCGGTCAACGTCGCCGGCGGCGTCATCGACCCCTACGTGCGCCCCGGCATCCCCCTCGTCGAGAAGCTCGGCCAGGTCTTCTCCGGCCTCACCGCACAGCGCCCGCTCACAAGCGTGGACATCGACGTGCGCGGCGAGCTCGCCGACTACGACGTGAGCGTGCTGCGCCTTGCGGCACTCAAGGGCATCTTCACGAACGTCGTGAGCGAGACCGTCTCCTACGTGAACGCGCCGCTGCTCGCCGAGCAGCGTGGCATCGCGGTCCGCCTGCTCACCGACAAGGAATCGCCGGAGTACCGCAACGTCATCCAGATTCGTGGCGCCCTCGCAGACGGCTCACAGGTTTCCGTCTCCGGCACCCTGACCGGCACGAAGCAGATCGAGAAGATCGTCGAGATCAACGGGTACGACGTCGAGGTCACCTTCGCCGAGCACCTGATCGTGATGGTCTACACCGACCGCCCCGGAATCGTCGCCGTCTACGGCCGCGAGTTCGGCGACGCCCAGATCAACATCGCGGGCATGCAGATCGCCCGCCACGAGGCCGGCGGCAAGGCGCTGAGCGTGCTGACCGTCGACTCACCCGTCTCGGCGAGCCTGCTCGCCACCGTGCGCGACGCGATCTCGGCCGACGTGATGGTCGAAATCGCCATCACGGAGTAGCGGTCCGGTCGGTCATTCGACCGATCACGGCGAGCAACCGGTCCAGTCTCGCCGCCGACACCACGTCGGCGGCGGGATAGGCCGCGCTCGTGATGGTGGAACCGAAGTACAGTCCGTCACTGATCAACATGATCGCCTCTGCGACGTCCGGATCCCCGACGGTCTCCTCGATCACGGCCAGCCACTGGCGCCGCATTGAGACAACGGCCGTGTTGGCCAGCGGATGCGATCCCTGCGCCAGGCGCACGGCTCCCGCGATGGTGCGGTCCAGGGGAGTGCCCTCGCTCATCGAGGTCCGGATCAGGTAGTCAACGGGTCCGGCCGCCGCAGAGCGGATGCGTACGATGTCGTCGGCCACGAGCTCCTCGAGCCGGGTGAGCAGTCCCCGGACCAGGGCCTCCTTCGACCCGAAATGGTAGAGCAGCCCGCCCTTCGACAGGCCGGCCGCCGCGGCGACACCCTCGAGGGTGGCCGCACGTTCGCCCTGGTCGATGAGGAGCCCGGTGAACGCGTCGAGGACCCGGTCCCGGGTCGGGGAATGGTCGGCTGACCGGAGCGGGGGCTGGACGGGCGAGGGTGTCATGGTGCTACTGTACCGTCTGGACGGTATAGTTTTGTGCCGTCCCCCTTCTGCGACGGGTCCACCCGTCCCCTGCCCGGAAAGTTGTTGCAC
>NZ_JASJXJ010000200.1:0-5634 GCF_035018685.1 Cryobacterium sp. RTC2.1 | reverse complement strand
TCGACGCCCTGAACGACGAACTCGCACAGGGCACGGCGGCATCCCCGTCGCGACCGATGAGGACGTCGCGACCGCCGAGGCATCCGCAGACGCTCCCGTCGACCACTTCGCCGGCAACCGCACGGCGGACGCCGAGACGGTCACCGCCGACACGGACACCGACACGGACTCCGACGAGTCCACCGAGCAGGCCGAACAGCCGCGCCAGGGTCGCAACCGTAATCGCAACCGGGGCGGCAACCAGAACCAGGCGGGCGGCGAGCAGGACGACAACTCCCGTCAGCAGAACGGCCGCCAGTCGAACCGCAACCAGAACCAGCAGAACCAGAACGCCGAGCGCGGCCAGGACAACCAGGACCGCAACCAGGACCGCAATCAGGACCGCAACCAGGACCGCAACAACGCGGCGCAGCAGGACCGGAACAACCAGTCCCAGCAGGACCGCAACCAGGACCGCCAGGCGCAGCAGGACCGCAACCAGCAGGACCGCCAGGCCCAGCAGGAGCGCAACCAGGAACGTAACCAGGAACGCAACCAGGACCGTCAGGCCCAGCAGCAGGAGCGCGGCCAGCAGGACCGCAACCAGCAGGACCGTGGCCAGGACGACGACCTGAACAGCCGCAGCAACCGCAACCGGTTCCGTGACCGCAAGCGCCGCGGCGTCACCGCCGGCGACGACTTCGAGCCCGAGCTGAACGACGACGACGTGCTGATCCCCGTCGCCGGCATCCTCGACGTCCTCGACAACTACGCGTTCGTGCGCACCTCCGGCTACCTGCCCGGTGCGAGCGACGTGTACGTCTCCCTCGGCCAGGTCAAGAAGTACAACCTGCGGAAGGGTGACGCCGTCGTCGGTTCCATCCGCCAGCCGCACGAGGGCGACCAGAACGGCCGCCAGAAGTACAACGCGATCGTCAAGGTCGACTCGATCAACGGCCTGTCCGTCGAGGAAGCCGCCAATCGCGTCGAGTTCCAGAAGCTCACCCCGCTGTACCCGCAGGAGCGTCTCCGCCTCGAGACCGAGCCCGGCAAGCTCACCCAGCGCATCATCGACCTCGTCGCCCCGATCGGGAAGGGCCAGCGCGGCCTCATCGTCGCGCCGCCCAAGGCCGGCAAGACCATCGTCATGCAGCAGATCGCGAACGCCATCGCTACCAACAACCCCGAGGTCCACCTCATGGTCGTGCTGGTCGATGAGCGGCCGGAAGAGGTCACCGACATGCAGCGCACGGTCAAGGGTGAGGTCATCGCCTCCACCTTCGACCGCCCGGCCGAGGACCACACCACGGTCGCCGAGCTCGCCATCGAGCGTGCCAAGCGCCTCGTGGAACTCGGACACGACGTCGTCGTGCTCCTCGACTCGATCACGCGACTCGGGCGGGCGTACAACCTGACCGCGCCGCCGTCGGGCCGGATCCTCTCCGGTGGAGTCGACGCATCCGCCCTGTACCCGCCCAAGCGCTTCTTCGGCGCCGCGCGCAACATCGAGAACGGTGGCTCGCTCACCATCCTCGCGTCCGCGCTCGTCGAGACCGGCTCCAAGATGGACGAGGTCATCTTCGAGGAGTTCAAGGGCACCGGCAACATGGAGCTGCGCCTCTCGCGCCAGCTCGCCGACAAGCGGATCTTCCCGGCGGTCGATGTCAACGCATCGGGAACCCGTCGTGAAGAAATGCTGATGAGCTCGGACGAGGTCAAGGTCACCTGGAAGCTCCGTCGTGCGCTTGCCGGACTCGACCAGCAGCAGGCACTCGAGGTCGTCCTCGGTCGCCTCAAGGAGACGTCCTCCAACGTGGAGTTCCTCATGCAGGTTCAGAAGTCGATGCCGTCCCTGAACGGGTCAGACAAGGACAAGTAATGTTCGAGTCTGTTCTGACTCTGCAGGCCGAATTCGACGAGCTGCAGTCTGAACTGGCCGACCCGGAGTTGCACTCCAACCCGGCCCGTTCGAAGAAGGTCAACCGGCGCTACGCCGAGCTGAGCCGTATCATCGCGGCCTGGAACGAGTGGAAAGAAATCGGTGAGAACCTCGACGCCGCCCGGGAGCTCGCGGAGGAGGACTCGTCCTTCGCCGAGGAGATCCCCGGGCTCGAGGTCCAGCTCGAGGACACCTCCGCGAAGCTGCGCCGTCTGCTCATCCCACGCGATGAGCTCGACGCCCGCGACGTGATCATGGAGATCAAGATGGGGGAGGGCGGTGCGGAGTCCGCACTGTTCGCCGCCGACCTGCTCCGGATGTACCTGCACTACGCCGAGTCGAAAAAGTGGAAAACCGAGATCATCGAGCAGACCACGAGCGACCTCGGCGGTATCAAGGACATCCAGCTCGCGATCAAGAGCAACACCAACGACCCCGCTGAGGGCGTCTGGGCGCACCTCAAGTACGAGGGCGGCGTGCACCGCGTCCAGCGGGTGCCGGCGACCGAGTCGCAGGGACGCATCCACACCTCTGCGGCGGGCGTGCTCGTGTTTCCAGAGGTCGATGAGCCCGAAGAAGTCGAGATCAACCACAACGACCTCAAGATCGACGTCTACCGGTCGAGCGGCCCCGGCGGCCAGTCCGTCAACACGACGGACTCCGCGGTGCGCATCACCCACCTTCCGACCGGAATCGTGGTCGCGATGCAGAACGAGAAGAGCCAGCTGCAGAACAAGGAAGCCGGGATGCGCGTCCTGCGCGCCCGCGTCCTCGCCCGGCAGCAGGAAGAGATCGACGCGGCCGCGTCCCTGGTCCGCAAGGGCCAGATCCGCACGATGGACCGGTCAGAGCGCATCCGCACGTACAACTTCCCGGAGAACCGTATCGCCGACCACCGCACCGGCTACAAGGCGTACAACCTCGACACCGTGATGAACGGCGCCCTCGACGCCGTCATCGAGTCCTGCATCCTCGCGGACGAGGCCACCCGCCTCGCCGAAATCGGGGACCACGACTAACCGGTTTCGCGCTCGAGTGTCGCAGAAGATGCCCAGAATCGCCGGTCGAACGGCGATTCTGGGCATTTCTGGTGACTCTGGTCGGCGGCGGCGGCAGATGCCGCGAGCCGGCTAGTCCTCGTCGGAGACCGGGAGACCGCGCGCGCCCTCGATCGTCTGCGCGCGCACCGGCTGGATCGTCGCGGGGATGCCGAGCAGCAGGGACTTCGGCGGGGCGTCCCTCGTGACGACGGCGTTCGCGCCGATCGTGCTCCAGGCGCCGATCGTGATCGGACCGAGCACCTTCGCGCCCGCGCCGATCGTGACGCCATCGCCGAGGGTGGGATGCCGCTTCTCACCGCGGACGACGCCGTGCCGGGTCTTCCCGCCGAGAGTGACGCCGTGATAGAGCATCACGTCGTCGCCCACATCGGCGGTTTCCCCGATCACGACGCCCATGCCGTGGTCGATGAACAACCGGCGCCCGATCCGGGCGCCGGGGTGGATCTCGATCCCGGTGAGGAACCGGGTGAACTGGGAGACCAGCCGGGCGGGCAGGTACAACCCGGCCACCCACATCCGGTGCGCGATGCGGTACGACCAGACGGCGTGCAGCCCGCTGTACGCGAGGAAGACCTCCACGTTGCTGCGGGCTGCCGGGTCGTGGGCGCGCGCCATCGCCATGTCCTCACGGATGCGTGAAATGACTCCCATGTCGGTTTTCAGTTGTTCCCGTTCTTGTTAGTCGAGCAGGTCCTCATACAGCACGGTGGAGATGTAACGCTCTCCGAAGCTCGGGAGGATGGCGACGATGGTCTTGCCGGCGTTCTCCGGCTTCTTCGCCTGCTCGATGGCCGCCCAGACGGCGGAGCCGCCCGAGATGCCGGAAAGGATTCCCTCGTCGGTCGCGAGTGCGCGAGCGGTGGTGAGGGAATCGGCGAGGGTGACATCGGTCACCTCATCGTAGAGGTCGGTGTCGAGAACGGACGGGATGAAGTTCGCGCCGATGCCCTGGATCTTGTGCGGACCCGGCTTGCCGCCGGTGAGGATCGGGGAGTCGATCGGCTCGACGCCGACGATGTGCACGGAGGGCTTGCGTTCCTTGAGCAGTCGTCCGGCGCCCGTGATGGTGCCGCCGGTGCCGATGCCCGCGACGAAGATGTCGACGGCGCCTTCGGTGTCGTCCCAGATCTCAACGCCGGTCGTCGCGAAGTGGATCGCCGGGTTGGCGGGGTTGTCGAACTGACGGGCGAGAATCGCACCGGGCGTGTTCGCGACGATCTCTTCGGCCTTCTCGACGGCGCCGCGCATGCCGGCGGCCCCCGGGGTCAGCACGATCTCGGCGCCATAGGCGCGAAGGAGGACGCGGCGTTCCTTGCTCATGGTCTCCGGCATCGCCAGGATGACCTTGTAGCCGCGGGCCGCTCCGACGAGCGCGAGCGCGATGCCGGTGTTGCCGCTCGTGCCCTCGACGATGGTGCCGCCGGGCAGGAGTTCGCCGGAGGCCTCTGCGGCGTCGACGATCGCGATGCCGATCCGGTCCTTGACGCTCGCGGAGGGGTTGTAGAACTCGAGCTTGACGAGCACGGTCGCGTCGAGGCCCGCCGTGAGGCGGTTGAGCTTGACCAGCGGTGTCCCTCCAACTGCCTTGGTGATGTCGGAGTAGATGCGTGCGGTCATCGCAGTGCCTTTCGGTCGGGTCATCGGGTCATTCGGATCGGGAACCTCGCTCAGCCTACGGCTCCGGCATTGGGAGAGCGCGCTTCATTACGTTACATTCCAAGGTGTGACAACTGAAGACGACGACCATTCCATTCCCGGCACTTTTTCCGCCCCCGACGCGGGCGAAGCGGTCCCGGACGCGGTGGACACGATCCGTGCCCGCACCATCGGCATCCTCGCCGCCGCGGGCATCGCCGACCCCGAGGTCGACGCCGACCTCCTGATCGGCCACGTGCTCGGCCGGAGCCGCGGAGAGGTGCAGGCCGCCGTCATCCTTCGCACCGGTGTCACGTCGGCGGATGCCGCCGCTATCGACGTCCTCGTCTCTCGCCGCGCCCTGCGCGAACCGCTGCAGCACATCACCGGGCGAGCCCCGTTCCGGTCGATCGAACTCCTCGTCGGCCCGGGCGTCTTCGTACCCCGACCCGAGACCGAGCAGGTGGCCCAGTTCGCGATCGACGCCCTCCGCTCCGTGCCCGACCCTGACCCGATCGGCGTGGACCTCGGCACCGGGAGCGGCGCGATCGCGCTCTCCCTCGCCGTCGAAGTGCCGAACGCGCGGATCTGGGCCGTCGAGAACTCGCCGGAGGCCTTCGCCTGGACGACCCGCAACTTCACGGCGGTGAACGCGGCCAATGCGACCCTCGTCTTCGGCGACCTCGCAGACACGGGCATCCTCGCCGAACTCGACGGCACCGTCGCCGTCCTGATCTCGAACCCTCCCTATATACCGGCGGATGCCGTGCCGCGCGACCCCGAGGTGCGTCTCTTCGATCCCGCGCACGCACTCTTCGGCGGGGCGGACGGCCTCGACGTCGTCCGGCACGTCTCGCAGACGGCCCTGCGCCTGCTGCGCCCCGGCGGAGTGCTCGTGATCGAGCACGGCGAACTGCAGGGCGCCGACATCCGTGCCCTGCTGACCGGCGACGGCACCTTCCAAGGTCCATCCATCAATGAGTTCTTCCCCGAGGGCGTCTTCTTCGTGGGGACGCCATT
>NZ_JASJXJ010000199.1:0-5710 GCF_035018685.1 Cryobacterium sp. RTC2.1 | reverse complement strand
CCCCAACCCAACCCGACGACATCGGAGGCATTCATTGGCATCAAAGCCGAATAGGCGTTACTGACTCACGCTCCTAGCTCCCCGCTTTCGCGGCTGGGCTGGGCGGGGCGCGTGCGGAGTGATCAGGGGCGGATGCCGAGCGCGGCCGAGACGAGCGCGAGCGCGTCGTCCGCGCCGAGGCCGAGCACGCGCATCCGTTCGGCGAAGTCGGCAGCGGCGCGTTGCGCCTGGCGCAGGGTCGGGTCGCCCGTTGCGGCGATGAAGGAACCCTGGCGGCCGCGGGTCTCGATCACCTCGCCCCGCTCGAGCTCGCGGTAGGCCCTGGCCACCGTGTTCGGGGCGAGTCCGAGTTCGTCGGCGAGCCGGCGCACGGTCGGCAGCTTGTCTCCGGGCGCCACGGCACCGGTCCGAACGGCCTCGAGCACCTGAAGCCGCAGTTGCTCGAACGGCGGCGTGGGGGAATGCTCGTCGATGGTCAGCTTCATGGTGCCGCACCCGGTTTCCTTGTGTTGGTTATGTACCAAGCTAGCCCGCAGGGACCCGTGCGCGGAACCGCTCGCTGCGGCATACTCGGTTCCATGAGATTCACGACCGTCCTCGAGCTTTCCGGCAAATCGGCAACGGGCATCCGCGTTCCCGAGGAGGTCGTCGCGGGCCTCGGCCCCGGCAAGCGCCACGCCATCACGGTCACGATCGGCGGTCATACCTACCGCAGCTCCGTCGCCCCCTACCGCGGCGCATTCATGATCGCGCTCAGCGCCGAGAACCGTGAACAGGCAGGCGTCGCCGCAGGGGACGAGATCGAGGTCGACGTCGAGCTCGACACCGAACCCCGGGTGGTCGAGGTGCCCGCAGACTTCGCCGCAGCGCTCGACGAGCAACCGGATGCCCGGGCCGCCTTCACGGCGCTGTCGTACAGCAACCAGCGCGCCCACGTCCTCGCGATCGAGAGCGCGAAGACGCCGGAGACCCGCCTGCGCCGGATCGAGGCGGCCCGGTCCGCACTCACGCCGGCCGCACCGACTCCCTAGCCTCGGGCCCGCCGTCGATTCCCGGTTCGGGAAGTGCTTTCCACTCAGAGGGCATGACCGACCCCGTGTGGAGCGAGGTCGAACCGGATGGCTCGCTAGGCTCAGAAGGTGACCTGGCCCGCCGACCTCCCCGCCGAACTGGGCGGACTCCTGCCCAGCCTCATCGGGGTGCTGCTGCTGATCGCGGTCGTCACCGCCCTGCTTCGCGGCTTCCACGTGCCCCGCCCGTACGCACCCGCCCTCGCGATCCTCCGGGGCACCCTCCAGCTCGCGGCGATCAGCCTCATCCTGAGCGGCATCATCTCCGATCCGCTCTGGGTCGGAGTCGGGCTCAGCGTGATGTTCATCGCCGCCGTGAGCACGGTCAACCGGCGTCTCGGGGCGACCCGGCAGCACTTCGGCTGGATCGCCGCAGCGATGGGCCTCGGCATCCTTGCGACACTCATCGTGGTGTTCTCGGTCGGCGCCATCGAATTCTCGCCGCGGTATGTGCTCTCCTACGGCGGAATCATCATCGGCAACGCGATGTCGATTGCGACCCTGACCGGCCGGCGCTTCGGCGAGGCCGTCACCGAGCACTGGGACGAGGTCGAGGGCTGGATGGCGCTCGGGGCGACCCCGCGGCAGTCGACGCTCGACCTGGCGCGCCGCGCCGTCTATTTCGCGATCATCCCCACGACCGACCAGACCAAGACCACGGGCCTCGTCACCCTGCCCGGAGCGTTCGTCGGCGCGATCTTCGGCGGAGCCTCGCCCCTCGAGGCCGGGCGCTTCCAGATCGTCGTGCTCGCCGGCATCCTCTGCGCCGGTGCGATCACGGCCGTCACCCTGATCCAGTTCCTCGCGCCGATCCGCATGAAGCCCGCCACGATCCCCACCTAGTCACCACCGACGAAGACCGCTCTCGCGGGCAGCGGCGCGGCTACTCGGCGGCGCGGTGGATGAGCCGGGAGAGCACGATCGCGCTGCGGGTGTGGTCGACGTTGGGTGCGAGGCGCACCTTCTCGAGTGCGGCCTCGAGCCCGGGAATGTCCCGCGCCCTGATGTGCACGATCGCGTCGGCGCTTCCCGTGACGGTGCCTGCGTCGACGACCTCCGGTACGCCGGAGAGGATGCGCAGGAGTTCGTCGGGGGCGACGGTTCCTCGGCAGAAGAGCTCGACATATGCCTCGGTGCTCATGCCATCGATCGCGGGGTCGACCTGGATCGTGAACCCGCGGATGATCCCGTCGGCGACGAGCCGGTCGACCCGGCGCTTGACCGCGGAGGCGGACAGCCCGACGACCGAGCCGATGTCCCCGTAGCCCGCGCGCGCATTCTGTCTCAGAAGGTCGAGTATGCCGCGGTCGAGGTTGTCCATTCCGAGAGTCTAGGGGGAATTCCGCGCACTGGCGTGGAATTCCTGCGCATATGCCGACGATCACGCCGATTATGCGCGCATATTGGCGTGCAACGTTGATTCACGCTGTGTGAGAATGAGGACGGCGTCTTTGCGCGGTGCCGTTCACCCGTTCGTTGTTCACTGTTCGACGTTCACGTTCGACCGCGCGGAGCTCTCATGAGTGACCTGGTCCGCCATCCACCCCGCGTTCCGATTCCGTCAGTAGCAGACGGAGCGCAGCCGAAGGAGACCTCATGACCATCGATCTCGACCCCACAACGACGCCGGAGACCGCGGCCACGGCCCCGGTGCGCACGGCCGTCAAGCGCACGGTGCTGATGTGCAAGCCCGACTACTTCACCGTCGTCTACCGGATCAACCCGTGGATGGACCCGGCCATCCCGACCGACACGAGCCTCGCCGTCGCCCAGTGGCAGACCCTCTACGACACCTACATCGGCCTCGGCTTCGACGTGCACCTGGTCGACCCGATCGACGGCCTGCCCGACATGGTCTACGCCGCCAACGGCGGTTTCGTCATCGACAACATCGCCTACGGCGCCGCGTTCACCTACCCGGAGCGCCAGCCGGAGGGCCCCGCCTACATGGACTGGTTCCGCGACAAAGGCTTCGACGTCCGCGTGCCCGTCGAGATCAACGAGGGCGAGGGCGACTTCCTGCTCGTCGGAGACGTCATCCTCGCCGGCACCGGCTTCCGCAGCGCCTCGAACAGCCACGAAGAGGTGTCGGCGATCTACGGCCGCCCGGTGATCACGCTCAACCTCGTCAACCCGAGCTTCTACCACCTCGACACCGCGGTCGCCGTGCTCGACGACACCAACATCGCCTACCTGCCGAGCGCCTTCGACGAGCAGAGCCTCGCCGTGCTGCGCGAACGCTACCCCGACGCCATCATCGTCACCGAGGAGGACGCGGCGATCCTCGGCCTCAACTCCTACTCCGACGGCTACAACGTCGTCATCGCCGCCCGCGCGAAGGACTTCGAGCGCCAGCTCCGCGAACGTGGCTACAACCCGATCGGCGTCGACCTCTCCGAGCTCCTGCTCGGCGGCGGCGGCGTCAAGTGCTGCACCCTGGAGCTGCGCCGATGAGCACCGACACGAACATCCGTCCGGACGCGAACCGGGCCGACCAGACGAAGGATGCCGCACTCGGCACGCCGGGACAGGCATCCGCAACGCCCGCCGCCTTCATCGCCCTCGAAGAGGAGCATGCGGCCCACAACTACCACCCGCTTCCCGTCGTCGTCGCGACCGGCGACGGCGCCTGGGTGACGGATGTCGACGGCAAGCGCTACCTGGACTGCCTCGCGGCGTACTCCGCGGTCAACTTCGGCCACTCGAACCCCGTGCTTCTCGATGCCGCCCGAGCCCAGCTGGGCCGGATCACGCTCACGAGCCGCGCGTTCCACAACGACCAGCTCGGCCCGTTCGTCACGGCTCTCGCCGAGCTCGCCCACAAGGACATGGTGCTCCCGATGAACACGGGCGCCGAGGCCGTCGAGTCCGGGATCAAGGTCGCCCGCGCCTGGGGTTACCGCGTGAAGGGCGTCGCGCCGGACCAGGCGAACATCATCGTCGCCGGGGGCAACTTCCACGGCCGCACCACCACCATCATCAGCTTCTCCGACGACGAGTCGGCCCGCGCCGGCTTCGGCCCGTTCACGCCCGGGTTCCGCACCGTCCCGTTCGGCGACGCCGCGGCCCTCGAGGCCGCGATCGATGAGAACACGGTCGCCGTGCTGCTCGAACCCATCCAGGGCGAGGCCGGCATCGTCGTGCCGCCCGCCGGGTACCTCCCCGCTGTGCGCGAGATCACCACGCGCCGCAACGTGCTCTTCATCGCCGATGAGATCCAGTCCGGTCTCGGCCGCACCGGAGCGACCTTCGCGTGCGACCTCGTCGGCGTCGTGCCCGACCTGTACCTCCTGGGCAAGGCCCTCGGCGGCGGGATCGTGCCCGTCTCTGCGGTCGTCGGCAACCGGGACGTCCTCGGCGTCCTGCAGCCCGGCGAGCACGGCTCGACCTTCGGTGGCAACCCGCTCGCCGCGGCCGTCGGCCTCGCCGTCGTGCGGATGCTGGCCGAGGGCGAGTACCAGGAGCGCGCCCGCGTGCTCGGTGCGCACTTGCACGAAGCCCTCAATGGCCTCGTCGGGCGAGGAGTCGTCGCGGTCCGTGGCGCCGGGCTCTGGGCCGGAATCGACATCGACCCGTCGCTCGCGAGCGGCCGCGCCGTGTGCGAGGCACTCATGGTCCGCGGCGTCCTGGCCAAGGACACCCACGGCTCCACGATCCGGCTCGCCCCGCCGCTCTGCGTGTCCGAGGCCGACCTCGACTGGGCCGTCGCCCAGCTCGCAGCCGTCCTCGACGGGTTCGCCGTCGCCTAGCGTCCGCGTCAGGTCGGCGCGAACTTCAACGAGTCGGCTCGGCTGAAACGGGCCGTATCGGCCTCGCTAGCTTCGCGTCGCGGTCACGCCCTCCGGCCGGGCGATACGGCTCAGCCGGGCCAGCTGGGTGACGTGCCCGGGCTCGAGCTCCTCGAGGGACTTCACGCCGAGCAGTCGCATCGTGCGGGTGATCTGCTCCGACAGGATCGCGATCGCCCGGTCGACGCCGGCCTCGCCGCCGGCCATCAGCCCGTAGAGGTAGGCCCGGCCGACGAGGGTGAACCGTGCGCCGAGGGCCACGGCCGCGACGATGTCCGCGCCGCTCATGATGCCGGTGTCGAGGTGCACCTCGAGGTCGTTGCCCACCTCGCGGGCCACCTCGGGCAGCAAATGGAACGGGATCGGCGCGCGGTCGAGCTGGCGACCGCCGTGGTTGGAGAGGATGATCGCGTCGATGCCCATTTCGGCGAGCCTGGCGGCATCCGCCACGTTCTGAACGCCCTTGACGACGACCTTGCCCGGCCACTGCGCCTTGATCCAGGCGAGGTCTTCGAAGGTGACGGTCGGGTCGAACATGGTGTCGAGCAGTTCGCCGACGGTGCCGCTCCAGCGGTCGAGGGAGGCGAAGGCGAGCGGCTCGGTCGTGAGGAAGTTGATCCACCACTCCGGGCGCGGCAACGCGTTGACCACGGTGCCCACGGTGAGCTGCGGCGGGATGGAAAAGCCGTTGCGCTTGTCGCGGAGGCGCGCTCCGGCAACGGGCACGTCGACCGTCACGAGCAGCGTGTCGAAACCGGCCTTGGCGGCCCGGTCGACGAGCGCCATCGAACGGTCCCTGTCCTTCCACATGTAGAGCTGGAACCAGTTGCGTCCTGTGGGGTTGGCGGCCTT
>NZ_JASJXJ010000198.1:0-5777 GCF_035018685.1 Cryobacterium sp. RTC2.1 | reverse complement strand
GTCGAGTGCGGCGAAGCCGGCTGCGCTGTCATCCGCGAGCACGGCATCGGCGAGGGAGCCGAGCGCGGCGGCGATCGCCGCCTCGTAACCGGGATGCACCCGCACGTGTTCTGCGACGAGCCCGCGGATGCCGTCCAGCCGGGCGCCGAGGAGGGCTGAGGATCCGTCCTTCTGGTCGAGGGCCAGGGACAGGGCGCTCGCGCGCGCGGCGAGGGCGTCACGTTCGCGTTCGAGGAGGTGGAGTTCTTCGCGGAGGCGTTCGACTTCGCCCTCCGCGGCGGACACGACGGCCTGGGCCGCCTCGTAGTCTTCGGACAGCCGGGTGTTCCCGTCGGCCGCGCCGGTGTCGCCCGGATCGCCGTTCACCGCGCCGGTCCCTGCGTTCTCCGCGTTCGCCTGCTCGGTCTCCGCTTCCAGGGTGGCGAGGAGGGCCTCTGCTTCCTGCACGCGTCCGGCCGCGGCCTTCCGGGTGTTCTGTTGGCGGAGCACGTCGCTGCGGACAGAGGCGAGGCGGGAGGCGGCGGTTTCGGCCTGGCCGCGCAGCTTGGACGCTTCGAGGTCGTGGCGGGAGATGAGCGCGGTCTGTGCGGCGATGTCCTCGTCGACGGCGTCGAGATCGCGGCGCGCGGTCGACGTGGCCGCCCGCGCGGCGGCCCAGGCGGACTCGGCGACGGCGATGCGTTCGGTGAGCCGCACGATCTCCGCCGCGGCGTCCGTGAGCATCGCCGGGGTCACACTCGGGCCGGCGTCGACCGATTCGGACTGGGAACCGAGAAGGGCGAGGCGCTGGTTCGCGAGCGTGTACAGCCCGCGGAGGCGTTCCTGCACGGATTCGAGGCCGAAGCTCGTGCGCCGGGCGGCGTCGACGGCGTCGCCGATCTGGGCCTCCTCGAGGCGGTGCAGGCGCAACTGCTTCTGGTCGAGCTGTTCCTGGAGCACGATGCGTTCGGAGTGCCGTTCGCTCTCGCTGCGGCCGTGGGCGTCGAGGGTCCTGCGCAGGCCGACGACGTCGTCGGCGAGCAGGCGGGCGCGGGCATCACGCACGACGGCGGCGATGGTCTGGGCCTCGCGGGCGATCTCGGCCTGGCGCCCGAGCGGCTTGAGCTGGCGGCGGATCTCCCCGGCGAGGTCGCTCAGCCGGGTCAGGTTGGCCTGCATCGCGTCGAGCTTGCGCAGGGTCTTCTCCTTGCGGCGGCGGTGCTTGAGGATTCCGGCGGCCTCCTCGATGAAACCGCGCCGGTCCTCTGGGCTTGCGCGCAGGACCGCGTCAAGCTGGCCCTGGCCGACGATCACGTGCATCTCCCGCCCGAGGCCGGAGTCGCTCAGGAGCTCCTGCACGTCGAGCAGCCGGCAGCCCTGGCCGTTGATCGCGTACTCGCTTCCGCCGTTGCGGAACAGGGTGCGCGAGATGGTGACCTCGGTGTAGTCGATCGGCAACGCGCCATCCGTGTTGTCGATCGTGAGCGTCACCTCGGCGCGGCCGAGCGGGCCCTTCGTCGAGGTGCCCGCGAAGATGACGTCTTCCATCTTGCCGCCGCGGAGCGTCTTGACGCCCTGCTCCCCCATCACCCAGGCGAGAGCGTCGACGACGTTGGACTTGCCGGAGCCGTTCGGGCCGACGACGCAGGTGACGCCGGGCTCGAAAGCGAAGGTCGTGGGCTGCGCGAACGATTTGAACCCCTTGAGGGTGAGGCTCTTCAAGTACACCGTTGCGCCCTTCCCGTGAGTAGATATCGGCTCTCCCACGGTACCGGACGCAGCCTCCCGGGCCCGGGAGGCGCGGCGCTGCCCGCGGGGGTTTCGGCAGTGCCGACCGGACGCTACTCTGCCTGCATGGACGACCTCGTGCCTAGGATCGAGGAGCTCTCGATCCCGGAGGAGCCGGGTGCAGAGGGCTGGGACGACTTCGTCGCCGCCGCCGAGGTGCACAACACGGTCGAAGCGGATGCCTACGGGACCCACGAGCTGACCGTGACGGCGGAGGAGGCACTCCCGGAGTGGCTCGACCAGGATTGGGAGCCGAGGAGGCTGTTCGTGGTGCGGGCCGCGGACGGTTCAGCTCCTGCCGGCGGGAGCGACGAGGCTGCGGCTGACGCCCCGGCGGACGACCCCGCCGCGGCCGACGTGACCCACATCGTCGCGCGCGGTGTGTGTGAGTTTCAGGGCCCCGGCTCGGAGACTGCGTGGCTTCGCGCCGATGTCCTGCCGGGATACCGCAACCGCGGCATCGGTACCGCCCTGTTCGCGTTGCTCGAGTCGGTCGCCGAGGCCGACGGGTGCGTGAATCAGATCGTCTACGCGGCCTCGCCGGACTCACCGGGCGAACGCCTGGTCGCCCCGACCGGTTTCGGCTCACTGCCGTTGCGGAACCCCGAGGTGCGCTTCCTGCTCCGGCGCGGCTACCGTCTCGAGCAGGTCGAGCGAGGCAACCGCCTCGCACTTCCCTACGACCGCGAGCGGCTGGACCGGCTGCTGCGCGCGGCAGAGAAGCGCGCGGGAAAGGAATACGAGATCATTCAGTGGGACGGCTTCACGCCGATCCGGTGGCAGCCGGACATGGCGATGCTCTACGAAAGAATGAGCACGGACGCTCCCACCGCCGGCCTCGAGGAACCCGCAGAGTCCTGGCCCCTCGATCGGTTCCTCGACAGGCAGGCCCGGCTCGCGGACGGACCACGGACCGTCTACACCACAGCCGTCGTGCACCGCCCGTCCCGCGCACTGGTCGGGTTCACCGAACTCTCCGTTCCCGCTGAGACCGACAGGCCGGTCAACCAGGAGGACACCCTCGTGGTGCGGGAACATCGCGGGCACCGGCTCGGCCTGCTGCTCAAGGCCTGGAACCTGGAGAGCATCCTCCGGAACGAGCCAGGACATCCGTCGGTGATCACCTTCAACGCGGAGGAGAACCGGCACATGCTCGACATCAACGAGGAGCTCGGCTTCCTGCCGATCGGCTACGAGGGCGCCTGGCGGCGGCGCACGCCCCTTACGGACGCGTGAACCCTGGTTGACTCGGTCAGTGGAGGCGCTGGCAGACCGGGCAGAGGTGCGAGGACCTGTTCATGAACTGCTCGCGCACGAGGAGGGTTCCGCACCGCGGGCACGCGGTGCCCTGCCTGCCGTAGACGGCGAGGCTGTGCGAGAAGTAACCGGACTGGCCGTTGACGTTCACATACTGCGCATCGAAGCTCGTGCCGCCCTCGGCGAGGGCGCGCATCAGCACCGTGCGCACGGCGTCGAGCAACCGGATGCCTTCGGTGCGTGACAGGGACGACGCCGGCTGCTCGTAGTGCAGTCCGGCCGCGAACAGGGCTTCGTCGGCGTAGATGTTCCCGATGCCGCTGACCCAGGTCTGGTCGAGCAGCACCCGCTTGATCCCTGAGCCGCGCCGGGCCAGGGCGGCGAGGGCGGCATCCGTTCCGAAGTCGGGGTCGATGAGGTCACGGGCGATGTGGGCGACCTGGTCGGGGATCAGCCCGCTCCACGCACCCGTGCCCGCCCCGGCATACCCTCCTGGCAGTCCGTCGCCGGTGGGCTGCATCCGGTCTATCGCCATGCTGCCGAAGATCCGCTGGTCGGCGAAGTTGAGCCACAGTTCCCCGTGGTCGGGGTGTTCGAGGTGCAGGCGGATGCGCAACTGACGGTCTGCCTCCGAGCCCGGTTCCCGGAGCAGGACCTGGCCGCTCATGCCGAGGTGGATCACGAGGGCGCGTCCGGTGTCGATCGGCAGCCAGAGGAATTTGCCGCGGCGGACGGCGCCGAGCAGGCGATGCCCCTCGAGCTGCGGGGCGAACGGGCCGGTCAGGGGGTCGTGCCTGCGGAGGGAGCGTGGCTCGAAAACCTCAACGGCGGTGACGCGAGCACCGGTCACGGCGGGTTCGACGCCCGCGCGCACCACCTCGACCTCAGGAAGTTCTGGCAAGGAAGCGTCCAGACGATGGTGGCGGTGCCGTCGGATGCGCGGGAATGAGTCGAGCGGACATCGGCCAGGTCAGCGCGGGACGAGCCGGTTCCACGCCTCGAGGGCGGCGGCCATCTCGGCGTGCTTCTTGCTGGTGCCTTCTCCCGTTGCGACGACGATGCCGACGGTCACGGTCGCGATGAACACCTTGGAGTGGTCGGGGCCGCTCTCGGCGATCGCATAGACGGGTACGCCGGCGTCGAGCCGGGCCGCCGCTTCCTGCAGGCTCGTCTTCGGATCCATCGAGACTCCGAAGTGACCAGGGTCGTTGAGCATCGGCGCGATCAGCCGCAGCACGAAAGCCGTGGCGGCGTCCGGACCCGTGTCGAGGTAGACGGCACCGATGAGCGCCTCGACGGTGTCGGCGAGGATCGATGACTTGTCACGACCACCCGTGAGGATCTCGCCCCGCCCGAGCCGAACGTAGGCGCCGAGGCCGAGGCCCCTGGCGATTTCAGCGAGGGCGACACTCGAGACCAGGCTGGCCCGGCGCTTGGCCAGGTCGCCCTCGTCGAGCAGCGGATACGTGCGGTAGAGCATGACCGTGACGGCCTGGCCCAGGATCGAGTCGCCGAGGAATTCCAGGCGCTCGTTCGTGGGCACTCCGCCGTTCTCGTACGCGAAGGACCGATGGGTGAGCGCCAGCCGAAGCAGGCTCTCGTCGATCTGCACGCCGAGCGCGGACACGAGGGCCGAGGGGTCGGCTTCCGCGCCGGTCATCGGGTGACCGGCTGCGGCGTGCCCGGTCATACGGCGACCGCCCCGACGGTACCGCGACGCGACGAGCGGATGTTCCGGGTCAGAAGACGCGGCATCCGTCGGAGGAGCGGTACCTGGGGCGTGTACATCGCCGAATTAAATGTCGGCGACCTTGCGGCCCTTGTATTCCATGAACATCGCGGTTCCGGCGGTGTCGGTGACGACCTTGGCGCGGTGCGGGAGGCTGTAGACGACCTTGCCGTTTTCCATGGTCTTGACCAGGGTGGGGGCTTCGGCCTTCCAGCAGGAACGACGTGAGCGGGTGTTGGAGCGTGATTGCTTGCGCTTCGGGACTGCCATGACTACTTCTCTTCTCTTCTATCCGTTTCAGCGCGGATGTCTTCATCCGTGCCGATGCTTTCGGAAGCCTGGAAATTCACAAGCGCTGCCCACCGGGGATCGCGCATCTGTTCTGGTTCGAATTCAGGGGAAACGGCAAGCCGCTGCCCGGTCTCGGGGTCGAGACCCGGGCAATCCTGCCGGCAGACCGGCTGGAAAGGCAGTGACAGAACCACTGCATCCCTGATGAGCGGTTCAAGATCCACATGGTCCTCGACAACCGCACACTCATAAGCTTCATCAAGAGAGTACGCGAAAACCTCGTGAAACTCGACTCGGACAGGCAAGTCGATGTCAATCAGGCATCTTCCGCACTCGCCGGACGCGATTCCGGAGATCTGCGCGGACACCAGAAGGCTCTCGTGCAGGGTTTCGAGGCGGATGTTGACGTCGAGCGTCGACCCGGCCTTGACGGCAACGAGTCCCTCGCCGAGGTCGTCGGGAACGATGAGGTCGATGTGGCGCTCACGCATGGTGCCGGGGCGGTTGATGAGGTCACGCACGTCGACCTTGTACGGGGTCTTCTGAAACTTGGTCACGGGGGGAGATTCTACGCGTCCGTGACGGGTGCGCGCCCCCGTTCGCCGAGGAAGAGCCATAGGGACGCGGGAAGGAGGCGCGCACGCCAGCGCACAGCCGTGCTCGCACCCATGCTGATCCTCGTCGAGACCGTGTCGAGGTCGCCGCGGAGCGCCGGTTGCGGCGCCCCGGCGAC
>NZ_JASJXJ010000197.1:0-5941 GCF_035018685.1 Cryobacterium sp. RTC2.1 | reverse complement strand
TCACCGCGCTCGGCCCGTTCACGATCGACCTCTACCTGCCCGCGTTCCCCACGCTCGAGAGCGAACTCGGCGTCTCGGCTGCGGCCATCCAGCTCACCCTGACCGGGACCATGATCGGCTTCGGCTTCGGCCAGCTCGTCGTCGGGCCGTGGAGCGACCGGGTCGGTCGCCGCCTGCCTCTGCTCCTCGCGACCGGGTTCCATATCCTTGCCAGCGTCGGCGCCGCACTGTCCCAGGACATCGTCTGGCTCGGCGTCTTCCGGGTGCTGATGGGCTTCGGCGCGGCGGCGGGCGCGGTCGTCGCCCTCGCGATGGTGCGTGACCTGTTCGGCGGCAAGCCGCTCGTGCGGATGCTGTCCCGGCTCGCCCTGGTCAGCGGGCTCGCCCCCGTGCTCGCCCCGGTGATCGGGTCGCAGCTCCTCCTCGTGATGAGCTGGCGCGGCATCTTCTGGGTGCTCGCCGGCTACGGCGTCGTCGTCGTGGTGGCGGTCGCGTTCCTGATCGTCGAAACCCTCCCGACGCTGGAACGCCACGCCTCCGGGCACAACACGCTCGCCCAGCGCTACCGGGCCGTGCTCGGCGACCGCACCTTCGTCGGGGTCGCGATCATCGGGGCGATGACCTTCACCGGGCTGTTCTCCTACCTCTCCGCCTCGCCCTTCCTGTTCCAGCAGGTGTACGCGTTCAGCCCGCAGCAGTACGGGGTGCTGTTCGCGGTGAACTCGCTCGGCATCGTCGCGGGCGTGCAGCTCTCCTCTGTGCTGATGCACCGTTTCAACGTCGCCCCGCAGTGGATCATCGCCGTATCGACGATCGTGCTGCTCACGGCGGCGATGGCGATCCTCGTGCTCGACCGCGCCGGCACCGGCCTCTGGGGCACCCTCGTTCCGCTCTGGGTGTTCATCGCCGCGTGCGGCTTCACCTTCCCGTCGGCGCAGGTGATCGCGCTGGATGCGCACGGTCACGAGGCCGGGACCGCCGCGTCGCTGCTCGGCGCGGCCAACTTCGGGGTCGCGGGGCTGATCTCCCCGATCGTCGGACTGCTCGGGGTGGGCACCGCCGTGCCGATGTCCGCGGTGATGGGCGTGACGGCCGTTGTCTCGATCGTCGTGCTGTGGACCCTCGTGCGGCCGCGGTCGCTCGGGACGCTCGACGCGGCCTGAACCGCGCGGCCCGCGCCGGGCGCTACGTAGGCTGGACGCAGGTGCGACCTGGCACCCTGGGGACTCTCGATGCAGCCGGACCCGGCCCGCGGCATCCTGACTCGCGGGAAACCGAGCAAAGGACCCCGCCCTGACCACCGAATCACTGACCGTGATCACCGCAGCAGACCTGCGGGCGACCGGGAGGCACCCGGGTGATGCGCTGTCCCGCAGGCAGCGGCTCGTCTACGTGCTCATTCTCGGCGCGCTCACGGCGCTCGGCCCGTTCACGATCGACCTGTACCTTCCCGCGTTCCCGACACTGCAGAGCGAGCTCGGCGTCTCGGCGGCCGCCATCCAGCTCACCCTGACCGGCACCATGGTCGGGTTCGGGCTCGGCCAGCTCATCGTCGGGCCGTGGAGCGACAAGGTCGGCCGCAGACTGCCGCTCATGCTCGCGGCCGGCTTCCACATTGCGAGCAGCGTCGGCGCCGCGCTCTCGCCCGACATCGTCTGGCTCGGTGTCTTCCGCGTGCTGATGGGCTTCGGTGCCGCGGCGGGCGTCGTCGTCGCCCTCGCCATGGTGCGCGACCTGTTCGGCGGCAAGCCGCTCGTGCGGATGCTGTCCCGACTGGCCCTGATCAGCGGACTCGCGCCCGTTGTCGCGCCTGTTCTCGGCTCGCAGCTGCTGCTCGTGATGAACTGGCGCGGCATCTTCATCGTTCTCGCCGGGTACGGCGCTGTCGTGATCGCCGCGGTCGCCATCTGGATCGTCGAGACCCGGCCGGTGAACGAGCGCCAC
This sequence comes from Cryobacterium sp. RTC2.1, assembly GCF_035018685.1. Classification (NCBI taxonomy): domain Bacteria; kingdom Bacillati; phylum Actinomycetota; class Actinomycetes; order Micrococcales; family Microbacteriaceae; genus Cryobacterium; species Cryobacterium sp. RTC2.1. Next base: position 3,997 of record NZ_JASJXJ010000197.1, on the reverse strand, counting down.
CACGCCGGGCACAGCACCCTCGGCCAGCGTTACCGGGCGGTGCTCGGCGACCGCACCTTCGTCGGGGTCGCGATCGTCGGAGCGATGACCTTCACCGGGCTGTTCTCCTACCTGTCGGCATCGTCGTTCCTTTTCCAGCAGGTCTACGCGTTCACGCCGCAGCAATACGGGGTGTTGTTCGCGGCGAACTCCCTCGGCATCGTCGTCGGGGTGCAGACGAGCTCCCGGCTGATGCACCGCCACAACGTCGCCCCGCAGTGGATCCTGGCCTGCTCGACCGCCGCGCTCGCCGTGTTCGCGACCCTGATGCTCGTGCTCGGCCTCGTCGACGCCGGGCTCTGGGGCGTGATCGTGCCGCTCTGGTTCTTCATCGCGGCGTGCGGATTCACCTTCCCCTCCGTGCAGGTGATCGCGCTCAACGCGCATCCGCACGAAGCGGGCACGGCGGCGTCCCTCCTCGGGGCGGGCAACTACGGGCTCGCGGGTCTCGTCTCGCCGGTCGTCGGAATGCTCGGGGTCTCGACCGCGGTGCCGATGGCCGCGGTCATGCTCGGGACCGCGCTCGCCTCGGTGTGCTCCCTGTGGTTCGTGTTGCGCCCGCGGACGGTCCCGCGCCTCGCCCACTGAGCGCGCCCGCCGGGCAGCTGCGGCCGGTGCGGACAACTGCGGCCGGTGCGGCCGACTGTGGCTCGCGCACGGGCAACAGGTGTCCGTGGCGGGAACGGGTGCGGGGGTCCGCCCCGAGGTCGGCCTAACATAGCCTGATGGACGATGACAGCGCCCGCGCACCCGAGCCAGACCCTGCACCCGCCGTCGCCCCGGAAACCGCGGCGGCCCCGGCGGCGCGACGCGTCGCCCGGCGCTGGCCTCTCCTCAGCGGTCTCGTGGCGGTACTCCTTGCCGCGGGCCTCGGCGCCCTGATCGTCTTTCGCGACAACGGGAATCCGCTCGTTATCGACACAGAGTGGATGGCCGAGATCATCGAGCACCGGGCGCCGATCTGGGAGTACGCCTCGCTCGTGATGAACTTCCTCGGCGCGGGAATCGCCGGGGTCGTGATCATCCCGGTCCTGATCCTGGTGGGACTGCTCCTGCTGAAACGTCCCTGGGCGGCGGGCTACCTCCTGGTGGCAACGATCGTCAGTTCCGGGCTCGTACAACTTCTCAAGAACCTGTTCGGCCGCGCCCGCCCTCAGGACATGCTGGTCACCAGCGATTTCGGTTCATTCCCCTCCGGGCATGTAGCGAATGCGGCGACGATGGTCGTCTGCCTCGCCCTGATCTTCCCGAAGGTGTGGGTCTGGGTGACCGGCGCGGTCTGGGCCGTCGCGATGATGGTCAGCCGCACCTACCTCGGCGCGCACTGGCTCACCGACACCATCGGCGGCCTGCTGCTCGGCATCGGCGTCGCCGTGCTGCTCTGGGCGCCCCTCGCCGCGAAACTGGACGGCGAGCGCCGGCTGGCCCGCCGGCATCCGCCCGCCCCAGAACCGGTTCGGCACCCCTTGTGAGGCTTGTGTACCCGGGACGGGTGTTTCGGGCCGTTTGAGGCGAAAATTCCGTCGAATTGGTCGGGATGCGGGGCAGACAACGGCGGATGAGCGCGGTAGCGTCATCGAATGAGAATCCTCCTTGTCGGGGCGGGCGGCGTCGGAGACGCGTTCGCGAAGATCATCGCCCGCCGGTCGTTCTTCGAGCGGGTGATCGTGAGCGACTATGACATCGGCCGGGCGGAACGGACGATCGCCGCCGTCGCAGCGAAGTACGGTGACGAGAGCGCGGCCCGCTTCACAGCGGCCCAGATCGATGCGGGGGATCCGGACCGCGTCGCATCCGTCGCCCGGGAACACGGCGCGACGCACGTGATGAACGCGGTCGAGCCGAAGTTCGTGCCGAGCGTGTTCGCCGGGGCGCTCGCCGCAGGCTGCGACTACCTCGACATGGCGGCGAGCCTTTCCGAGCCGCACCCGACCGACCCGTACCACGAGACCGGCGTCAAGCTCGGCGACGACCAGTTCGCGCTCGCCGCAGACTGGGAGACCGCCGGGCGGCTCGCCCTCGTCGGGATGGGCGTCGAGCCGGGGCTGTCCGACGTGTTCGCCCGGTACGCCGCAGACCACCTGTTCAGCGAGATCGACGAGCTCGGTACCCGCGACGGCGCCAATCTCGTCGTGCGCGACGAGTCCGGTGCCGAGATCTTCGCGCCCTCGTTCAGCATCTGGACCACGATCGAGGAGTGCCTGAACCCGCCGGTGATCTTCGAGAAGGACCGCGGCTGGTTCACGACGCCGCCGTTCAGCGAACCGGAGATCTTCGACTTCCCGGAGGGGATCGGCCCGGTCGAGTGCGTGAATGTCGAACACGAAGAGGTGTTGCTGATGCCGCGCTGGCTCGACGCGAAGCGGGTCACCTTCAAGTACGGGCTCGGTGAGGAGTTCATCGGCGTGTTGCAGACCCTGCACCGCCTCGGCCTCGACAGCGTGACCCCGGTGCGGGTGCGCAGTGAGTCCGGGCCCGTCTGGGTCGCGCCCCGCGACGTCGTCGCGGCGAGCCTGCCCGACCCTGCCACGATCGGACCCCGGATGACCGGGAAGACCTGCGCCGGAGTCTGGGTCACGGGCACAGGGGTCGATGGGGAGCCGCGCGAGGTGTACCTGTACCACGTGAGCGACAACGAGTGGACGATGCGCGAGTACGACGCCCAGTGCGTGGTCTGGCAGACCGCCCTCAACCCCGTGATCGCCCTCGAACTGCTCGCGACCGGCGCCTGGAGCGGACTCGGTGTGCTCGGTCCCGAGGCGTTCGACGCGAAACCGTTCCTCGACCTGATGAGCGCGAGCGAGGAATCCGGTGGATATGGCGAGCCCTGGGGGATGGAAGACCGGCTGGTGCTGCCCGCTTCCGCGGCCGACCCGGCATGATCAACGGCGAGGTCTCGTTCTGGTGGAACCAGCTCGGCCGGCCGACGCAGCGTCCGCGGCTACCCGGTGCTCTCCGCGCCGACGTCTGCATCGTCGGCGCCGGCTACACCGGACTCTGGACCGCCTACTACCTGAAGAAGGCGGCGCCCGGCCTGCGCATCGTGATCCTCGAGCAGCGTTTCGCCGGTTACGGGGCCTCCGGGCGGAACGGCGGCTGGCTGACGAACTCGATCACGGGAGGACGCGAGCAGTATGTCGCCACCCACGGGCGGGACTCCGCGGCCCGGTTCCAGACCGCGATGAACGACACCGTCGACGAGGTGATCCGGGTCGCCGCAGCCGAGGGCATCGACGCCGACATCGTCAAGGGCGGCGAGTTCACCGTGGCGTGCGACGTGCCCCAGCAGCGGCGGCTCGAGGCGAGCGCCCGGGCCGAACAGGAGTGGGCGGAAACGGATGTCGAGCTCCTGACGGCCGCGGAGGCATCCGTTCGCGTGAACGTCGTCGGAGCCACGGGAGCGATGTGGCACCCGCACTGCGCTCGCATCCACCCGGCGAAACTCGCCGCCGGACTCGCCGGGGTCGTCGAGGCGCTCGGCGTCGAGATCTACGAGGACACCACGGTCATCGAGATCACGCCGCACCGAGCGGTCACGGCGCGCGGGGTCGTCGCCGCCGACGTCGTCGTGCGGGCGACCGAAGGCTTCACCGCGGGACTGCGCGGCCTGCACCGGGCCTGGCTGCCGATGAACTCGTCGCTGATCGCGACGGCGCCGCTCGCGCCGGCGGTCTGGGAGAGCATCGGCTGGGACGCTTGCGAGACCCTCGGCGACATGGCGCACGCCTACATGTACGCCCAGCGCACCGCCGACGACCGCATCGCGATCGGCGGCCGCGGGGTGCCGTACCGGTTCGGGTCGCGGACGGACTCCGACGGGCACACCCCTGCGGGCACGGTCGACGCGCTGCGCGGCATCCTCAACCGGTTCTTCCCCGCGACGACAGGGGTGACGATCGACCACGCCTGGTCCGGCGTGCTCGGGGTTCCTCGGGACTGGGCCGCGACGGTCGGCCTC
>NZ_JASJXJ010000196.1:0-5943 GCF_035018685.1 Cryobacterium sp. RTC2.1 | reverse complement strand
CCGTAGCCCCGTAGCCCCGTAGCCCAGGGCGATTTTCCCCCCCTCCGCGACCTGACCAAGGGAGGCACACCCGCTTTCGTTTTCTCGGCCGTCGTTGCCTCCGCGGGGCTAGTGGGCAATAATCGAGCTCACCTGAAAGTATCGTGCGTGTTCAGATTGTTGGCGCGCAGGTGAGTATGAAATGGATACGCCATGGTGTCAGTGCAGACAACCGGAGTCACACGCGGTGCGGAGCCAGTTACAGGCGGACAGGCCGCGTTCGTTTATCTTCGGCGCCGCATACTGTCGGGTGAGATTCCCGCCCGAGCGGTGCTCCGGGAGCAGTCCTTGGCCGAAGAATTGGGTCTGAGCCGGACCCCGGTTCGCGAGGCCTTGCGTCGCTTGGACGAAGCCGGTTTCGTTGACTTCACACCCAATCGTGGTGCGACGGTTGCCTCGTGGACTCAGGAACAGGTGCGGGAGACGTATTACCTGCGCGCAGGCCTGGAGAGTAGAGCTGCCGGTTTGGCTGCCACCCGGATCGGCGATGAAATTCTCGGACAACTAGCTGATCTCATCGTGTCGATGGACGAATTCGTACTCGCCACTGACGATGAAGGGGTTACCCGGCTTGGCGAGCTCAACGCCGAATTCCATCACATCAGCGTGGCGGCGTCGGGGAATCAGCAGCTGATCCATCTGACCGATTCTGTTGGCCGTATCCCGATGATGGCGCAGGTTTTTCGCCGCGATGGTGGGAGATTTCGGGCAGGCAGCAATCATCATCACCGCGACATACTCACGGCGCTTCGGACACACGACGCCGTCTGGGCCGAAGCAATGATGCGCGCTCACATTCTCGGCGCTCGGAACGCAATCCTGGATGGGGACAGCACGGATCTCGACACTGCGTAGTCACACGCGGGCAGGTGTCTGGGGGCGTAGGGCGGCCCGTTGCAGCGGAGATTCCTGCGTCAGTCCTGTCGTTGTTCAGACATGTAGAAGGATGCCGCTGGTCTCGCCGCGCCTGAGGGTTCAGGGCTGGTCTCGCTCAGTCAGGACCTCAGATGATGAGCTGCGGCAGTGTGATCGTCGGGCATGACTGGTAGATGATGTTGGCCGGGTTTAGTAGACGTCGTCCCAGTGGTCCTCGGTCGACCAGTCTTCGGACGCTGATGCCACTGCACGTGTGACGATGCTTTCAGTACTGGACACCGAAGCGAGAGAGTTGATGTCGTAGCGAAGGACGGACACGGCGTGGTGCGTCACCGGTTCGTCACCCACAGTATTCTCGGGAATGCTGATGAGTTCGCTGCCGGAGGCAAGGAGAAGGCGAATGAGTATTTCGCTACCGTCTGCTGTGTAGGACGGCACCTCTACTACTTCGGATTTGTGCCACTCGCTGAGCGTTGCGGCGAACTCCAGGAGCGCATCCGCAACGGTATTTGTGGTTAGGAACGTCGTTCCGCAGTAAGACATTCTCTTCACAGTTGCCCCGGTTTCTGCGCTGCAGCAGCTCGAAAACATTCGTAATCTTGCCGGGCCCCTTCCATCCCTGTATCCGGCCGACGTGAGTCAGAAGTACACGTTGCCTTGAAATGCGCGCGAATAGATGTGCATGGTGTTCGGCGAAGTTGCGGAGATCGAAGGAGGCGTTGTTGTGAGCCTGCTATCTCATCGATATGCACATCATGTCAACCTGGTTGCGCATGGACAGATACGAGTTCAGGGTGTACGCATGAGACGAATTACGTTCGGCGGTGCCTCGTTCCTGACGGCAGATCGAATCGCAGACTCCCTCGTCAGTCTCTTGGTGGTGCTCAACGCCAAACATAAGTCTGCAGTCGCGTTAATCCCAGTGGTGTTGATCGGGGGCGCAGTGGTGACGGCAACACTTCTCCTCGGGCCGACAAGCGCTTTCGTCGCTATCCCGGAAGAATCCTTCTGGCCTGAACCCGATGCCGCAGACGCCGTTATGCACCTTGAGTTTCTCGGCCAGGCGGCGTCCACTCCTGGAGAGACCGGGTATTCAGAGACGGTTGCTGTCCCTAGCTACGAATGGGGTGACCCGGACTTGCATGAATTCTGGTGAAGCTGGACGTCAGTAGGGAGAAGATTCACCCCCAAAATGGTCACTCCCAGGAGGCCGGGCGAAGTTCCGGGAGCCGCCGGAGTGATGAACCGCTCGACGAAGCGGAGGGGAGCCGGGCTCGGTACTGCCAAGGCAGGCGATGCGTCAACAAACGAGCACCACATGCGAGAATCACGGGCAGATTGAGATGAGGAAGCACAATGATCGCCGTCCGATTGCAGACGCGAACGGGAGAGGATATCGAAGTCCGCGCTTTGTCCGGTTGCGATGGAGGATCATTGACCGCCGCATTGCCACAGACATCGCTCTTTGCCTGGTTGGCTTCATCGCCAAGAACCACGGCAGTTTTGAAGTGATGGTATTCCTTGACCCGGTGGAGCGCGCCGTCTTCCCGACTCTCGCGGGAGCAATGTCGTATTTCGTGAATTCGTCGTCCAACATTCTTGACTGCAACATTTTGCGCTAGCGAACTACTTTGGACTTTGAGGCGTGGTGCGCCCAGAAGCCACAACCTGCAGCTCCCGCAATATCTGCAGTTGCTGAGTGTTGATCGCCATCAACAGCTCGATCTCTTTTTTCGATTCCACATTCGTGTCGAGATCGTGTTGGGCCATCACTCCTGCAATAGCGTCCTGACGCTTAGCGGCTATGAGCAAGATTGCACCCTGCAGCCCGGCGAGCATCGACAAAAATAGATTCAGCAGGATATACGGGTACGGATCCCACGCCTTCTCCGACAAAGCTGCCCACAAAAGGCCAACTCCCCATTCCGTTCCGCACCACGTCCGCCGCACGCTGGCCTCTGGTCAGGGAATCCCGATGTTTCTCATGCCACGTCTGGGGTTTGTTGTTCATGACCCACAGCCTAACTTCAGTCGATATTGGGCTCCGCGTGGTTCCACTGACCGCGTGCGGCCAACGCCCTTTAAAAGCAACTCACGAAGGACACCACACGAGGGCTCTTGGCCAGTCTGCCGTGCTCGCCCTGCTGGGAGACCTCAAATTCACCGATGTCACCGATCGCATCCGCGTAGCGACCGAAACCCTCCACCAAGAACTCATCGACGCGGAAGCGGTCGCTTCATCGACGCCGCCTGTTCGGGCGCATCGGCGACCGCAGCAGCTTCATTGTGTCCATTGCGAAACTATCGAGCACAAGGCCCACTTTGTCCCGGGGTCCGTTGTCACGGGCGCCCGGTGACGAAGTCTCGGTGTGCCACGCTCAGTCTGGCGCCCTGCGCGGGCACCGAAGGACGCCTTCAAGCGTCTTCCAAAGAATTCTCTCAGTCCGTCGCAGCGTGCGAGCGTTGCACGTATTGAGGCATTGCCAGGTCTTCTATCAGGAACCATGGACTCCGCCACCGTTCGATTTCGTCCCGATCGTGCGCACGCCGTTGGCGCTACGACAACCCGCATTCGTGCCGCTTGTCCGGCGCTGGCGGCACGGACGACGAGCGGAATGGCCCCTTCTGCCCGCTGTGGACTACCGGGCAAAAGGGGCCGGTTCTTAGTTGGCGCCGCTCGTGTTGATCTTGCCGTTGACGCCCGCCGGGTAGAAACCGCCCGAGCGTACCTTCTTCGGGTTGAGGTAGGCGATGTTGAGCACTTGTCCGGTGGTGCGGCTGAAGGCCAGCCCGTTGTTGTCCGTTGGAACGAGATTCGCCTTGTCGGCCGTGCCGATGCCCTGGTCGAGATCGGTGGACCCGTCGAGGCTGTCCCTCGCATCCGAGATCTTCTGCACGCTGGAGTAGATGGCCGGCGTGTTGACGCCGAGGGCATAAAGCGTTGTACGGATGATCCCGGCGTGATATGCCTCCACCGCCAGCAGGCCGGCCGCCGCGTCCAGGTAGGTTTTATTGCTGATCAGCGGTGCGGCGCCCTTGTAGGAGGTCACGCCGACGTCCTCAAAGATGAAGGCGCCAAACAAGAAGTTGACCTCGTTGGCGTACACGTCGAACTGCTCGGTGCTCCCGATCAGACCGGCGGCGCGGGCCGCTGCGGTGAAGCTGGAGTCGAGGCTCAGCTTCGGCCGGGACACGGCAGCATTCCCCAGTGCGCTGCGAAGGAAGGCCACGTGGGACTTCTCGTCGGCCGCGATCTCTTCGGCGTACTTGCGAATCAGCGGGGTGTCGAAGGAGACGGCACGCCCGCCGGAGACGCTGCCGCGATCGCCGCGACCAGTCGTCATATCGTCGGGCAATCCGGAGCCGGTAACCGCCCGCAGGTAGAACTCCGCCTCGAGGTACTCAAGGTTCAAGGCGAAGTTGAGGATGGACGAGTCGCTGGGCCCGTCTCCGTTGTCGCCGTCGTCGTGGCCGCTTTCGCCAGCGAAAGCTGGTTGACCGGCCAGGAGCACCGCCGAACCGACACCGAACCCGGCAACGCCGGCGGCCTGGAAGAAACGCCTCCGATCGAGGGGCGATTCTGCGCTCCTGCCGATCGCATGAGTGATGAATTTTTGGTCGAACATCGACTTCTCCTGCCATTGTGGGTCAATGGCGCGGCCGGGACCCCCAGTTCGCACCCGTGTCGCGTCGGTGCATCCGTCCTCGCATCACAGTCAGGTAACGGTGACTTCAAAAGGCTAACTGGCGCCCAACGCGTACGGAAGATGAGACAACCTCATGATTTCAGAAGATGAAAACTTCATGCTCTTGGGAATCGACTTTGCCTTTTGCTGCAATATAACGCTCCTTCCCCTGACCCGAACGCGCCTTGACGGTGTAGGTTGCTGAGACATTCTCAGAACTGAGAGGACACACCATATGTTGGGGAATTTGACTGGATGGCATTTCCTGATCATCCTCGCGATCATTTTGCTGCTTTTTGGCGCACCCAAACTTCCCGGGCTGGCGCGCAGTGTGGGGCAGTCGATGAAGATCCTCAAGGCTGAGATCAAAACGGAACCAGACGTCTACGACACGCCCGTCCCAGACACCTCCGTCCCGGCGCCCGCCCCGCCAGGGCGCAGCGCGCAGAGCGCGACACCGTCGGGCCCGGCCGGGCCGCCTCCGGCGCCGTAGGCATCATGTTCGTTGGCGCTCGCTCGCGTGCGGACCCGAACGGGCAGATGACCCTGGGCCAGCATCTTCTGGAACTGCGAAAGCGCCTGTTCTTCGCGGCGGCCGGGATCCTGATCGGCGCCCTGGCAGGCTGGTTTCTTTCTGGATTCGTGTGGGACGCGCTCCGAGAGCCGATCTACGCGATCGTGCATGCGCAGCATCGGAACGCCCAGATCAACTACCCCGATATCACGTCCGCGTTCGACCTGAAACTGAAAATCTCCCTCTACGTGGGCCTGGTCGTGTCGAGCCCGGTGTGGCTGTACCAGGTCTTCGCGTTCTTGATGCCGGGCTTGACACGCACCGAGAAGCGCTACACCTTCGGGTTTTTCTTCACCGCCGTTCCCCTTTTCCTGGCCGGCTGTGCTGCAGGCTGGTACGTCCTCCCCCACGTCGTGGAACTCATGACCGGATTTGCCCCCACCCAGGACGCCGCGTTCATCAACGCCCAAAACTACTTCGACTTCGTCCTGAAACTCGTCGTCGCGATCGGAGTCGCGTTCGTCCTTCCGGTCTTCCTCGTTTTGCTGAACTTCGCCGGCGTTATCAGCGCCCACTCCATCATCAAGTCCTGGCGAATCGCGTGCCTGATCATTATCCTGTTCACCGCTATCGCCACCCCCGCCGCGGACGTCGTCTCTATGTTCCTTCTGGCCATCCCGATGGTGCTGCTCTACTTCGCCGCCTACGGCATCGCCTCTCTCCACGACCGCCGACTCGCCAAACGCACCCGCGACGCGGAGGCAGGTATGACCGCGTAGCCTGATGAAGTTCGCAACATCAACGAGCGTCGTCAGACCCCGGCGGGAC
>NZ_JASJXJ010000195.1:0-5978 GCF_035018685.1 Cryobacterium sp. RTC2.1 | reverse complement strand
GGGGCGCGCCCGGGGGGCGCGCCCCCCGCTTCTTCGTCAGGCGGTCCGCCCGGGCGGCGTCCGGGAGCGGCCCGTACTATTGACGGATGACCATCGAGCCTTCCGCAGAGTCCGTGCCCGTCCCGAGCATCGACCCCGGCGACCTCGAGACCGCCCTGCGAGTGCTCGCCTCCCTCGCCGCACTCGACCAGGAAGACCCGGACTTCGTCACCGTCCGGCAGGCGACCGCGAAGATGTTCAAGTCTGTCAAGCAGGTGCGCCGCGGCGAGAAGCGGGCCCTGATCGCGGAGGCCGACCGTGAGGTCATCGCGGCGACCGCGACCGGCGCCCCGACCCGGATCGACGACGAGACCGTCGGCGCCCAGCTGCGCCTCGGCACCGACCGGGCGTCGGCAGGCGAGCTTCTCGTTCCGCGGGCGTGCTACATCTGCAAGCAGAAGTACACCCTCGTCGACGCGTTCTACCACCAGCTCTGCCCGGCCTGCGCTGCGATGAGCCACGGGAAGCGCGACGCCCGCACCGACCTGACCGGCAAGCGCGCACTCCTCACCGGCGGCCGGGCCAAGATCGGCATGTACATCGCGCTGCGGCTGCTGCGGGACGGCGCCCACACCACCATCACGACCCGGTTCCCCCGGGACGCGGTCAGGCGCTTCACCGCGATGCCCGACTCCGGCGACTGGCTGCACCGGCTGCGGATCGTCGGCATCGACCTGCGCGACCCCGCCCAGGTGATCGGCCTCGCCGACTCCGTCGCGGCAGCAGGCACCCTGGACATCCTGATCAATAACGCGGCGCAGACCGTGCGCCGCTCCCCCGGTTCGTACTCGATGCTCGTCGAGGCGGAGTCTTCGCCGCTGCCGGCCGATTCCGTGCCCGAGATCGTCAGCTTCGGCCACACCAACGACGCCCACCCGAGCGCCCTCGCCGCCTCGGTGACGAGCCACCCGATCCTCGCCGCGGCGACCGTGTCTGCAACCGAAGCGCTCACCGCGGACGACCTCACCGCGCTCGCGCTCGCACCCGGCTCGTCCTCGCTCGCCCGGCACGCGGCCGGTACCGCGATCGACGCGGGCGGCCTCGTTCCCGACCTGCACTCCGCCAACAGCTGGACCGCCAACGTCGAGGACGTCGACCCGCTCGAGATGCTCGAGGTGCAGCTCTGCAACACGACGGCGCCGTTCCTGCTCGTGAGCCGTCTGCGGGCCTCGCTCGCGGCATCCACTGCCCGGCGCACGTACATCGTCAACGTGTCGGCGATGGAGGGCGTCTTCGGCCGCGGTTACAAGGGGCCGGGCCACCCGCATACGAACATGGCCAAGGCCGCGCTCAACATGCTCACCCGCACGAGCGCGAAGGAGATGCTCGGCGACGGGATCCTGATGACGAGCGTCGACACCGGCTGGATCACCGACGAGCGGCCGCACCCGACCAAGCTGCGCCTCGCCGAGGAGGGCTTCCATGCCCCGCTCGACCTCGTCGACGGTGCAGCGCGGGTCTACGACCCGATCGTGCGCGGCGAGGCAGGCGAGGACCTCTACGGCGTCTTCCTCAAGGACTACAAGCCCGCAGCCTGGTAGCCCGGGGGCCCGGCTGCACGGCTGCACGGCTGCCGCCGGAGGAGCGGGGCTGTCGACCGCACTCACGACCGGTCGGAACCGGCCACCGCGGTGACCAGACGTTCCAGGCGGGCGATGCCCGTGAAACGGCCGGCGTTGTCGGTCGCGAGGAGCGGATCGAACCTGCTCGTCTCGTCGCGGGTCATCGCGCGCTTGAGTGCCTCGGTGATGGGCGTGTCCAGGTTCACCCTGAGGCCCTGGCTCACGACCCCGAGCCGGGCGGATCCACCGCCGAGCGCCGCCACCGGGCGATGGTGCTCATCAATGAGCACAACGGAGCGCAGCCTCGGTTGTGCGCCGAAGGCGGCGGCGGCTGCTGCGACGCTTTCGACGGTCGGAACGACCTCGAGTACGTCCCGGATCACCGCGGCCGCGCTGGACACTCGTCGCGCGGCGAGGCGGAGCGCCACGTCGACGTCGATCCCGGCCCACGGCGGAGCCGGCCGCGCGAGCACGTAGCCCTGCAGGAGGGGCACCCCGAGGGCGACGAGCGCGTCGAGTTCCTCGACGGTCTCGACGCCTTCCCCGAGCAGCCACGCGTCGACCCGGCCCGCGAAGGTTCCGACCATTTCGACGAGCGCGAGTTTCGCCTCGTCACGATCGAGATCCTGGATCAGGGCCCTGTCGAGCTTGATCATCGAGGGGCGGAGCGAAAGCAGATGCCGCAAGCCGGCATACCCGGATCCGGCGTCGTCGACGGCGATCAGACCGCCCGCCGCACGCACCTCGTGGAGATAGGGCTCGAGGGACAGGTAGGACTCGATGGGCGCCTGTTCGGTCAACTCGATGATCAGGCCCCCGAGGTCACCCTCGTCCCGCCACACCTCGCGGACACTCTCGCACGACAGCAGGTCCGGCGACACGTTGAGGGTCAGGAAGCAGTTCCGCGGCAGGGTCGGGCGCGCCACGAGCGCCGTGCGCAGTGCGAGCACCTCGAGTTCTTCCGCCCGGCCGTGCGCGCGGGCTGCGGCGAACCAGCTCTCCGGGTTCCGCTCGGAGTATCCCGAGAACCTGGTCAGGGCCTCATACCCGACGATCACGCCTCTGGCGGAGTCGACGATCGGCTGGTAGACGCTCGACACACCCTCTCCCCGGCAGGCCGCGGCGAGCATGGAGTCCCAGCCTGCGTCGCCGGGGGCGCGATCGGCCCGAACGCGGTCGGCCGGCACGAGCGTCAGCCGACCGGGACGATGGTGGCGAGCACGGCCTGTTCGAGCTCTGGCGAGACCTCGCTCAATCCGTGCACGGCGGCGGCATGAGCCGACACCTGAAACAGGATTTCGTCATCCGTCGAGCACACCCAACGGGCCTCGCAGCCCGGCACCACATCTCCACAAGCAAACGATTTCACGAGCCCCACCCTCATCTAGATTGCAAGCATAAACGCATCCCGCCGACGGTCGTCGCCGCGCCATGCACTCGGAGACGCAGCCTCTCCGCCCACGATTATGTTCGGAGTGTGCGGCCGTGCGGATTGGATCGCCGGGAACCGGGTTCAGTCGTGCGTCGGGGTCCAGACGTATGGCGTTGTCGTCGTGACGGCCTCGAAGCCGAGGCGCAGCAGGATCGGCAGGCTGTCGTCCGAGGCGTCAACCTGGAGGTAGGGCACGCCGCGGCGGGCGGCGAGCTGCGCACGGGCGGCGACGAGGGCCCGGTAGACGCCCCTGCCGCGCCACTCGGCGAGGGTCGACCCGCCCCAGAGCCCGGCGAAATCGGTGCCGGGCTGGAATTCCAGGCGGGCGGACGAGACGAGCCGGTCCCCCGCCTCGGCGACGATGATCACGACGTCATCGCCCGCTTCCCGCACGCTCGACTCGAGGTCGTCGGCGAGCCAGGCATGGTCCTCGCCCCACACCTCGGTCTGCAGCGCGGCGATCCGCTCGAAGTCCGCTCGAGTCGTGACCCGGCGCAGGGTGATCCCCTCCGGCACTGTCGGGGCGGATGCGAGCGGCCCGGTCAGCCCGATCACGACGGTCTCGCGGTCCTCGGCCACAAAGCCCGCGGCCTCGAGCCGTTCGGGCAGGTCGGCGGGCAGGTCGTGGCTACGCGTCTTCCATTCGACGGGCTCGCCGCGGGCCGCGAAGAAGTCGCGGTGGCGGCGGATCAGGGCGTCGAGGTCCGCGCCACGCACGCCGACGTCCTGCGCCGTCTCGACGAAGCCGCGGGTGCGGCCGACGACCCGCAGCACGGGCCCCTCGAGCTCGTAGACGGGGGAAGCTGGCGGCACAGCGGGCACCCACAGGCGGAGCTGGTCGTCGTAGGCGGAGAGCAGGGCTGCTGCAGATGCGACGGTGGATGTCATTGGCGTCAGCCTACGACGCGGCGCGACCGCCGGCATCCGGTTCGGTCGGCGTTCACGCGCCCGGGGCTTCGGCGAGCGCTGCATACCGGGCGAGCCCCTCGCGGAGGCCGAGGCGCACGGCCGGCCACTCGGCAGCGATGATCGAGAACACCACGGTGTCGCGCACGGCGCCCTCCGGCCCGACGGAGTGGCTGCGGAGCACGCCGTCCTGCTTCGCACCGAGCGCTGCGATCGCGGCGCGGGACTGCCGGTTGTGCCAGTGCGTGCGGAACTCGACCGCGATGCAGTCGAGCTCCTCGAAGGCATACCCGAGCAGCAGCAGCTTCGCCTCCCGGTTGGCGCCGGTGCCCTGGGCGCTCTTTCCCAGCCACGTCGAGCCGATCTCGAGCCGCTGCTGGTCGGGGCTCGGGTGCATAAAGGTCGTCATGCCGACCATGGCCCCCGTCGAGGTCAGGCGGATGCCCCACGGCATCATCTGCCCGGACGCGGCGAGCGCGAGGCGCCGGTCGATCTCCGCGGCCATGGCCTCCGGCCGCGGGACCGCCGTGTACCAGGCACGCCACAGCTCGCCCTCCGCCACGGCGACGGCGAGTTCGGCCGCGTGCTCAGGGGCGAGTGGCTCGAGGGTGACGCGGGTTCCGGAGAGTCGGGGCGCTGCGGCGAATTCCATGCCTCGACCCTATTCGATCGGATTCTGCCGTTAAACACCGACAGGGGGTTGTCGCACGCGGGCTCGAGACTGGCTCCTGCCGGGATGCTCCCGGCCAGACAAGGACCGTACCGATGAACCTCGTATCCGTTCGATTGATCACCGACGACGTGAAGCGCCTTGTCGCCTTCTACGAACGCGCACTCCGCACACCGGCCAGCTGGTCGACCGATGACTTCGCCGAGATACGCACCCCGACGGGGACTCTGGCGATCGGCAGCACGCGGACCGTCGGCCTCTTCGGGCCCGGAGCCGCGCGCCCGGCCGACAACCACACCGCGATCATCGAGTTCCTCGTCGCGGACGTCGACGCCGAATACGCCAGGCTCTCCCCCTGGCTCACCGATGTCGTCACCGTGCCAACAACCATGCCCTGGGGCAACCGGTCCCTGCTGGTGCGCGACCCCGACGGTACTCTGCTCAACTTCTTCACACCCGTGACAGCGGACGCCGTCGCCAGGTTCGCCGGCCACGACCGGTAGGGCCGGGCTCAGACTCAGGCCCAGGGCCCTGGCCGCGATGCCGGCGTGTACACCGGCCACCTCCGTGTGCCCGTCGCCTACCCCAGGTCGAGCCGGGTGACGACGCCGTACGGGATGTCCAGATCGTCCCTGGCCAGCGGGCGGGGATCGGGCGTCTCTGCCGTCACCGACACGGACACGATCCGGTCGACGCGGAAGGCGCGCACGCCGTCGCGCAGCCGGCACCAGCCGAGCAGGTACCAGTGCGTCGGCGATCCGACGTAGCCGAGCGGTTCGACGTCGCGCCGGGTCAGGGCGCCTGCCGTGTCCCGGTAGGCGAGGCGCAGCACCCGGCCGGTCGACAGGGCGCTCGCCACGCTGTGCGGAACCGCCGGGAGCGGATGCCCGTCGCCGAGCAGGTGGATGCGCCCGGCCAGCTCCCGTGCGGCACGCGCGTCGTCAGCCTGCATCGCGGCCAGGAGTTTGGGCAGGGCGGAGCGTGCGGCGGCCCGGAACGGCGTTTCCTCGAGCAGTCGGAGACCGACGGAGAGGGCGACGGCCTCGTCCGGGGTGAGGTTCACCGGTGGAAGTGTCCGCCGCTGGTCCAGACAATAGCCGCCGGTGCGCCCGTGCTCGGCCCAGATCGGCACCCCGGACTGTTGCAGTGCACTGATGTCGCGCTCGATCGTGCGCGAGCTGATCTCGAAGCGCCCGGCCAGCCATCCCGCACTGCGTGGGCGTGGCGCGACCGCGCGCAGTTCCTCCACGATCGCATAGAGGCGGTCGGTCCGGTTCACGCCAGCCACTCTAACGGCAGGCACCGACCTTGCCGTCAAGGATCGGTAGGCTTAAGAGACCGGCCGTCTCTTATACACATCTGACGCTGC
>NZ_JASJXJ010000194.1:0-5982 GCF_035018685.1 Cryobacterium sp. RTC2.1 | reverse complement strand
GGGGGGAAGGACCCCGCCGGGCCGTTCTGGTGAATCGTTGTCGACTAGTCGGCGACGGCTCCACCGAGGCGGAGGCCGCTCTCGGCGTCGAAGACGTGCAGGTGGTGCGCGGTCGGCGTCAGGTAGACCGTCTCTCCGGCGTTCGGGTGTGAACGGCCGTCGACGCGGGCGACGATGTCGGTGCGCTTGCCCTCGACCGTGGAGTGACCGTAGAGGTAACCGTCGGCGCCGAGCTCTTCGACCAGGTCGACGCTCACCTCGAGGCCCTCGCCGTGCGTGGTCGAGAGGTGGATGTCCTCGGGGCGGACACCGATGGTGACCTTCGGGCCGGTCGCGCCGGCGATGATCTCGCGGGCGACGGGGATCGTGGCGGTGCCGAACTTGATGCCACCCTCGACGGTGTCCGCGAGGAAGAGGTTCATGGCCGGGCTGCCGATGAATCCGGCGACGAAGACGTTGTTCGGCTTGGCGTACAGGTCGCGCGGGGTACCGACCTGCTGGAGCACGCCATCCTTGAGGACCGCGATGCGGTCACCCATGGTGAGGGCTTCCGTCTGGTCGTGGGTGACGTAGACGGTCGTGACGCCGAGGCGACGCTGCAGCGAGGCGATCTGGGTGCGGGTCTGCACGCGGAGCTTGGCGTCGAGGTTCGACAGCGGCTCGTCCATGAGGAACACCTGGGGCTGACGCACGATGGCACGGCCCATGGCGACGCGCTGACGCTGGCCACCCGAGAGGGCCTTCGGCTTGCGGCTGAGGTACGGCTCGAGGTCGAGCAGCTTGGCGGCTTCGAGAACGCGGGCGGCGCGCTCGTCCTTGTTGACGCCGGCGATCTTGAGCGCAAAGCCCATGTTCTCGGCGACCGTCATGTGCGGGTACAGCGCGTAGTTCTGGAAGACCATCGCGATGTCGCGGTCCTTCGGGGGAACATCCGTCACATTGCGCTCACCGATGAAGATGTTGCCGTCGTTGACCTCTTCGAGGCCGGCGAGCATGCGCAGGGACGTTGACTTTCCACAGCCGGAGGGACCGACGAGGACGAGGAATTCACCATCGGCAACCGACAGGTCGAGGTGGTCGACCGCGGGGCGGGTGGAACCCGGGTAGAGACGGGTTGCTTTGTCAAAGGTGACTGAAGCCATTTTCGGTATTCTCCTTCACCGGCAGGTACGTGCCGGACGATCCGTAGTGATGGGATTTATTGTCGGCCTGCGCATCATGGCAGGATCCGACTGTTCCAGTATGACACGCCCGAACAGGGGGTCTGCGGCGGTTTTGCCCAGCGGACGCGTCGCAAGGCAGCCCCTGTCTGGTCATTTCCCAGACTGGAGTCCTATTATTTGGAGGGCATTTACATAGGAAATGTCGATCCAAAGACCTACCCGAAGCGAGCATTCATGACTATTGGCGGATCTGGCGAGAGTCGACCTTCCCGAAATAAGCGACGCGACGCGGTCCGCACGAAGGCTACCCAGCTGCGTGTCGAGCAGAAGAAGAAGAACCGTCGCAACCGGTTCCTGCTGCAGGGCGGCATCCTGGTTGTCGCACTCGCGATCGTCGCGGTCATCGCACTCGTCGTCATGAATTCGATCCGCCCCGCAGGCCCCGGCCCCGCGAACATGGCCAGTGACGGCGTTCTCATCGGCGAGGGCATGAAGGTCACCGAGACCACGGCCCTCAAGGCCGGCGCCGACGCCGTGCCGTCCACACCGGATGCGACCGGAACCGTCGCCGACATCCGCGTGTACGTCGATTACCTGTGCCCGTTCTGCGGCCAGTTCGAAACGACCAACAGCGACCAGATCGTGAAGTGGGTCACCTCGGGTGCCGCAACGGTCGAGATCCACCCGATCTCTATCCTGACCAGCAAGTCGGCTGGAACCCAGTACTCGCTCCGCTCGGCGAACGCTGCCGCGTGCGTCGCCAACTATTCCCCCAATGACTTCTTCACCTTCAATGCCGCACTCTTCGCGAACCAGCCGAAGGAAGGCACCGCAGGGCTGGACGACGCAGCGATCATGGGGCTCGTGACGAGCTCCGGAGTCGCGTCATCCGTTTCGGAGATCAATACCTGCATCACCGACGTGCGCTACAAGGCCTGGGTCGTCGCTGCGACCAACCGGGCGTTGTCCGGGCCGCTGCCCAACACCACGGTCGAGGCCGTGACCGGCACTCCGACCGTGGTCGTGAACGGCAAGCAGTACTCGGGCGCCCTCGATGACCCCAAGGAATTCGCCGCATTCGTGCTGCAGTCCGCCGGAGAGACCTACTCGACGTCGACGCCGACGCCCACGCCGACCCCGGCGGGCTGATCCTCGACGGGTCCGCAGTTTTCGTCCGCAGCGGGCTCCCGACCGGCGGATGCTGCCGGTCTGGCCCCGCGGAGCCCGTTCGTCATTTAGGATTGGGGACCGAGGCGGGAATCCGCCTCATGCCGGCCTGGCGCAATTGGTAGCGCACCACTCTTGTAAAGTGGGGGTTACGGGTTCAAGTCCCGTGGCCGGCCCCACACCCCTTGAAAACACTGGGATCCACGCCGATCCGGTCATGATGAGCGGTTGTCTCGCCGAGAATCTCGCCTATCCCGGTACTGCGGCGACTGCCGGAACCCGATCGTGTGGTCGAGCAGATCCTCCCACTCGACCAGCAGTAGGTACGTGCTCTGCGACTCGAGAGACCGCGACAACGACACGCTGAGGCATCCGGGCATGGAGGCGATGATCGGGCGAGCCAGGGTGAAGGCTCGCTCGAATTCAACTTCTCGTCCGGCGATGATGGGCAGTAAGGCGTGTTCGGTGAGCACGAGACCAGTGTGCCATTCGGGGTGGCTACGCTGACTCACATGAACGCAGAGGAACTCGCTCGGGAGGTAGATCGGCTGGAGAGATTGAGGACGCTACTCGCGGCCCGGAACCGCATCGAGGAGGTTTCTCGGGCCGTCGTCGCCGCGCCGAGTGACGATGACGCCGCGGAGCGAGTCCGTCGCCTTCTGGGTTGCTCAGAGATCGCAGCGCGGCACGTCATCTCGACACCGTTGCGCATGTACCGTCGCGGTGACGCACTCGCACGGGAAATCGCGGACCTTGAGGAGTACTTGACTGGCGTGGTGCCGCTGGACCCGGCGGTGTCCACGCGCGCCCTGGCTGACGGTACCGAGAACGTAACGGCCGCTCATCCGCTCGCGGAGCTGGAAGCCGGCGAGCCGAGCATCCCTCTCGAAGATATCGTCCGGGACCCGGGCATCCCATTGGACTAGCCCCGAAGGGCGTCCGAAATTCTTATTCGGTGACCAGCCCGATTGCGCACAGTGCCGCCAGTGCAGCGTTCAGGGCTACCAGCGTGCAGAATCTTGACGTCACTGGTCCTGAGTTGATCCCTCCGCGGGCGGATGCTCGGCCAGGCAGAAGAGGTTGCCTTCCGGGTCCGCCAGTGTGGTCCACTGCACGTGTGGGAACTCGTCCAGGACGTCCCACTGGTAGACGGCGCCCAGGCCGAGGAGACGTTCGACCTCAGCACGTCGTGACCCCCACGGGACGGTGAGGTCCAGGTGGGCGCCGCGGCGATTCGGATGGGGGGAGTCACAAGGCCGGAAGAACATCCCGAACCCGTTCGCGCCGGCCGGCGGCAGGTAGACGCTATCGCCACCGGGTGAGGGTGTCGCTCCGGTGACCGACGCCCAGAAATCGGCAAGCGCAGTCGGGTCATGTGCCTCGAGGTTGATCGCGCCAAGGGTGATTTGGGGAGCCGTCATCTCGCCGACGCTAGCACGCGTCCGACACGCATCTCTGGACAGCGGATCCGCGAATGTGGGAGGTCTCCGGTCCAAACGATTGCGACCCGCTCCCGAAGGCGGTTTGATGGACCGGCCCGAGATTCGGATTCCACCAGCGAAGGAGCAGAGATGTCATTCCAGGCCTACCTCGACAACATCGAAGACAAGACTGGCCTGACCCCGCGCGAGTTCATCACCCTCGCCCACGAGAAGGGGTTCGACGACCCGTCCACGAAGGCCGGCGTGATCGTCGACTGGCTGAAGGCGGACTTCGACCTGGGCCGAGGTCACGCGATGGCCCTCGTGCACGTCATCAAGAACGGCGAGAAGATCGACGCCAAGCACGTCGGGACCGGGACCACGCACAGCGATGCGTCCGACACGCTCTGGCTCGACGGGAAACTGAACCGCCCCGGGTGACCGGGTGCACGCAGCCGTCGCCAAGATGTCGTAGTTTGACACTGCAGGCAGACGCCGGGCGTGAAATGGTCGATGATTGCATAGTCGCGCTCGAACGCGCCATCGCGTCGACCGACGCCGCCAGACCAGAGGGACGCACGCCCATGCCGCACGACGCGATCGCCCGGGAGGGAGACCGGTGACAGCAGAGCGCTCCGGACTGCTCGGCTTCGGTCGAACCGCCTGGTTCAGGCTCGCCGTGGCCATCATCCTCGCGATCGGCCTGCTCGCCGCCGCCGTGCTCGCCGCCAAGGGCCTCCGCTCGCTGCCGGCCGTGCAATCCTTCCTGACCGACTTCCCGGGAACGTCGCAGCTGCCGTCCGGGGCGCCCGTCGGCTTCCCGGCCTGGCTGGCCTGGCAGCATGGGCTCAACGTCTTCTTCCTCCTCTTCATCGTGCGTTCGGGCTGGCAGGTCCGCAGCGCCGGGCGGCCGACCATGTTCTGGACCCGGCGCAATACCGGGCTGATACGCACGAAACAAGCGCCCACCCGGATGGGCATCAACGTCTGGCTGCACCTCTCGGTCGACGTGCTCTGGGTGCTCAACGGGCTCCTCTTCTACGTGCTGCTCTTCGTCACCGGCCAGTGGGTGCGCATCGTTCCGGTCAGCTGGGACATCATTCCCAACGCCGTGTCGGCCGCGCTCCAGTACGTCTCGCTGGGCTGGCCGGTCTCCGACGGCTGGGTGAACTACAACGCCCTCCAGACCCTGAGCTACTTCACCATCGTGTTCGTGGCCGCTCCGCTCGCGCTGGCCACCGGCATCCGCCTCTCGCCGCTCTGGACGTCACGCCGGCTGAGCGAACTCGTCCCGCTCCGCCCGACCAAGGCGGTCCACGTCGGCGTGATGATCGTCTTCCTGGTCTTCGTCGTCGTGCACGTGACCCTGGTCTTCGCGACCGGGGCGCTCCGTAACCTCAACCACATGTACGCCGTGCAGAGCGACGACGGCTGGACCGGATTCTGGATCTTCGCGGCCTCGGTCGTCGTGATGATCGTGGCCTGGTTCGCTGCCGGCCCGCGCCTGCTGCGGGCGATCGCCTCGCTCGGCGGCACTGTCATCTCGCGCTGAGTCGCACCGGCGTCGGTCAGCGCTCCGCAGACTCCTGCGCGGCCGCCTCGACGCGTTCCCGGTAGTCCTCCCACCAGGCGCGGTCGGCCGGCGGCATATTGTCGTTGCCCTGCCGGAGTCCGACCTCCCCGTCGATGAGCTCTCGGACGAGGTCGGCGTGTCCGGCGTGCCGGTGCGTCTCCGCGATGAGGTGAACGAGGATCTCGTGCAGGCTCGCCGCGCTCCGATCGCCCGTCCACCACGGCACCCGGCCGATGGTGTCGAGCGTGAGCGCCTCGATCGTCGCGCTCGAGTGCGCCCCGACCCGGCGGTAGAGGGTGATGAGCGACTCGCGGGACTCGTCCGGCTTCGCCCACATGTCCGCGTTGAACTCGACGTCGTCCGCCGTCCACGGCAGCGGTTCCGGGAAGGGCCGGCCGAAGACGAGCCCGAGATACCCGGCCTCGACGCCGGCCATGTGCTTGACGAGTCCGAGCAGGTTGGTGCCGGTCGGCACGAGCGGGCGCCGCACGTCGTACTCGCTGAGCCCGTCGAGCTTCCAGATCAATGCTTCCCGACCCGACACCAGGTACCGCGTCAGATCCGTCTTGGCTGCAGTCTCCGTTGCATCAGTCATCCCGCCAGCCTCGCAGACCCGGCTCGGCGGGCCAAGCGATCCGTGCTGATCCGGTCCGACCCG
>NZ_JASJXJ010000193.1:0-6038 GCF_035018685.1 Cryobacterium sp. RTC2.1 | reverse complement strand
GGCAGGGGCCGCGGAGCTCGTCCGAGCTGCGTGCGCTGCTGGCGACGGTGCGTGCCGACGGCTTCGCCCGCGAGGACGGGGAGATCACGCCGGGGATGGCATCCGTCGCCGTCGCAGTGCGGGACCACGCGGGCTGGCCCGCCGCCGGGATCGCCGTGACCTTCCCCCGCGAGCGGATCGCCGAAGACCTGTGGCCCGCGCTGGCCGCCGAGCTCGCCGGCACCGCCGCGGAACTCTCCCGCCGCATCCACGGCCGTCCGTGACATCCGCCTCAGTGCGCGAACAGGGCGATCAGCAGGGCAACGTAGACGACGACGAAGACGGCCGGTGTCACGAACCGCACCACGTTCACCCACGGCGCCGCCGACAGGATGCGCAGGGTCACGGCTGACGTGCTTCCCACGGCTCGCAGGTCGGCGATGACAGCGAGGGCCTCATTGGCTGCGTTGATCTGCACGAGGGCACCGAGGATCCCGGAGGCCAGGAGCACACCGGCCGCCGCGACCCGCACGCTCGGTGCGGCTTCGGCCAGGCCCAGGGACAGGAAACCCACCAGTGCCGTGAGCAGGAAGGTCGGGGCGACCTGGGACACGATGACGTGCCAGCGGGTCTTGATCCAGAGGTTGACGAGCTCGGATTCGGTCATGCGGGGCTCCACTCCGGTCGCCGCGGACGGGCGACCTGCGTCCATTCTCGCGCGGCGCATGCACCCGCGGGCCCACCGGTCGCAACTGCGGCCGCTGCCGACAACTGTGGCCGGTGCACGGGCACCAGTTGTCCGCATCGGTCACTCCAGGGAGCCCGTAGCGCAGCGGATGCCCGGCTCAGTACCAGCCGACGCTGACCGAATGCGCCCAGGCGCCGCAGGGCGTTCCGTAGACGGCGGCGATGTAGCCGAGGCCCCAGTCGACCTGGGTCGCGGCGTTCGTGCGCCAGTCGGAGCCGGCGGACGCCATCTTGCTTCCCGGTAGCGACTGGGGGATGCCGTACGCCCCGGAGCTCGCGTTGTAGGCGTCGGCCCGCCAGCCGGACTCCTTGTTCCAGAGCGACACCAGGCAGGTGTACTCGTTGCCGCCCCAGCCGCGCGTGCTGACCGCGCCCGCCGCGTACGCCCGGGCCGCAGCCGGAGACGACACGGTTGCGGTCGGGGGAGCCGTGGTCGAGCCCGCGCCTGAGGAGCCGGAACCGGAGGATCCGCTCGACCCTGAGCCGCCCGACCCGCTCGCCGCCGCCGGTTGAGCGGCCGCCGCGCTCGCCGCAGCCGCCCGCGCGGCCTCTTCCTGTTGCTTCTGGTATGCCGCGGCCGCGGCGACGCCGGCCCGGTAGGAGCGCTCCGTCTCGGCCGTCGTGTTCTTCAGGCTCGCGAGCTGGGCGTCGAGCACGTCCGAGCGTGTGCGCTGCTCGGCGAGCTGCGCATCGGCGGCGCGCTGGGCCTCGGCCGCGGCCGCCGCACGATCCTTCGCCTCGACGGCGAGGCGGTCGCGTTCCGTCGACGCCACGGCGGCTTGTTCCTCGAGGCTCTGCACGAGATTGCGTTGCGCGAGCGCCCGGTCGCGGATGCCGGAGGTCAGTTCGCTCAGCCGGGTCGAGGTGCTGAGGGCCGACAGCAGGTCGCTCGCCTGGCCCGGAACCAGGAGCAGGGTGGCGACGGCGTCGCTCGCCCCGGAGCGGTACAGCTGCGCACCCAGAAGCCCGAGCTGGACATCCGCTGTCTGGGCCTTCTCGGTCGCGGTCGCGAGCTGGCGCGCGAGGTCCCCGGCGTGCGCAGCGGCCGCGCGTGATTCTGTGTCGGCGGTGGCGGATGCCGCGCTCGCGGTGATCGCCGCGTCTCCGAGCGTCGCGGCCTGGGTTTCGAGCCCGGTCAGCAGGGTGCCGATCCGGGTCACCTCCGCCTCGGTCGCAGCGGTCGAGGCGCGGGCGGCCTCGACGTCGGCCCAGCTCGGATAGTCGTCGGCCTGGGCGGGAATGGCGACGGTCACGGACGCACCGAGCAGCGCGATGACGGCCGCCATCACGCTCCATGCCCGCACTCTCGATCGCACCTGTCTCCGCCCGCCGTCTACCGAGTGTAGTTCGCGGTCCTTGGACTGTCCCGGCCGGATTCCCGGGCGGATTCCCGCGCGGCGACATCGGGAGGCCGGGTCCGGGCATCCGCCGGAACAGCCCGCATCAGGTCGCGGTCCGGGCCAGTCGAGGGCGGAGGGCGGCGAGGATCCGGGTCAGGTCCAGCGAAATCGCGGTCGCGGCGCCCATCGCCGTCGCGGGAGTGGCGTCGTGCCGGGTGTCCAACTCGGCCGTCAGCTGGGCCACGGCGGTCTCGGCCGTCTCGAATGCGCCAGAGTCCGTCAGGACGGCGTCTCCGTCCCGGCCGGACTCCCACTCGGTCAGCACTGCGGCGACCGCGAGCAGGGCCCGGGCGAGTGGCGGCCTGAGCTCTGGATGCAGTTCGAGGGCGATCGGAGCCCCCCAGGCGACCCCGGCGAGTACATCGGTGAGGTCGCGCACGTGGAACGTGACGGTCTCGAGCGCGGCGAGGTCGTCCCGGTCACTGGCCAGGTCGCGCCGGTGGATGCGGGCCCGAGGGTTGCCCTTGCGGCTGTCTTCCGCGTGGAACAGGGCATCGTGAACGTCGCGCACGAGTCTGATGAGTTCGTCGCCGCGGCTCGCCCAGTCGTCGCGCTCGGGCGGCCAGTTCTCGGTGAGGGCCTCGGCCAGGTCGGAGAGGTGGCCGGCGAGCCTGCCGCGGTAGTGCGACAACTGGCGGCCGACCGCGTCGAGGGTCAGGGGCGGCAGGATCAGGAGGTTCACGGCAAGGCCGATCACGATGCCCAGGGACACCTGCTCGAGGTAACCGATCGAGTACCCGTCCGCATTCGGTCCCCCGATGATGAGCACGAACAGGGCCGTCACCGGGATGTACTCCCGGTTCGCGCCGAACACCCCTGTCGCGGCGACGAGCGCGCCCACACCGACGGCCAGCGATATGGTCAGCACGTTCGGACCGCTCACGAGCAGCACCGCACCCGCGAGCACGATCGCGACGAAGAGGCCGCCGAGGGTCTGCAGTGAGTTTCGAACCGAACTCATCAGCGTCGGGTACATGCTGACGAGCGCTCCGAGCGGCGCGTAATAGGGATACTCGTTTGCGACCCCCGGCAGGTATCCGGCGACCGT
Source organism: Cryobacterium sp. RTC2.1 (assembly GCF_035018685.1). NCBI lineage: Bacteria > Bacillati > Actinomycetota > Actinomycetes > Micrococcales > Microbacteriaceae > Cryobacterium > Cryobacterium sp. RTC2.1. The sequence goes on along the minus strand of NZ_JASJXJ010000193.1, from coordinate 2,864 downwards.
CCACGCGATGGCCACGGCGAGGGCGGCCTTCGCCGCGGCCAGCAGCCGAGCCGCGGTCAGCTGCGATCCCACCCACCGGGGCGCGTGCCGCACGGTCCGCCGTACGCCCGATCGCGTCATCTCCGTCTCCTTCTGTCACGACACGGTACCTCCCGAACCGGTTCTTCTGCCGGTAGGCGACCGAACCCGGGGTGCCCCGAAACTGGTCCGTGACTTTTGGGGGACTATCCGGTAACGTTGACAGGTCGGCTCTTGACACCGTGTGAATTTGTATGCGCGGATGGGTTTGTAAGTCAGGATGGGCCGGTTTCCCAGTAATCCGCTGGTGAAAAATCACTGTATGTGAACGGCCCCGGCCATAGACTGCCCGGGTTCTCAGGTTGCGATGCATGTGCGTCGTTGTTCTGCCATGTACCCAATACAACCCAGGAATTTTCTATGCCTACGAGCAACAATCCGGCTGTCAGCCGATCCAACAAGAACTTCGACCCGAAGTACGCCGCCAAGGGCGGACCCTCCCGCGGAGGATCCAACAACGGCAGCAAGAGCCCGGGCCACCGCGGCTATCAGGCCGATGCGGGCGCCCCCAAGAAGGCCCGCTGGAACGCCGGCGAACGCGCCGACCGCGCCGCAGGACGCCCCACCAACGACCGCCCGGCCTACGGTGACCGTCCGGCCCGCAGCAATGACCGTCCCGCCTATGGCGACCGTCCCGCCCGCGGCAACGACCGCCCGTCGTACAACAACGACCGTCCGTCGTACAACGGCGCCTCGCGCACCGATCGCCCGACGCACAGCAATACCGATCGCCCCACGTACAACGCCCGCTCTGAGCGTCCGTCGTACAACAGCGACCGTCCCCGCACCGACCGTCCGTCGTACAACAACGACCGTCCGTCCTACGGCGACCGCGCCCCGCGCACCGACCGTCCGGCGTATAACAAGGACCGTCCCTCCTACGGTGACCGTCCGGCCCGCACGGATCGTCCGGCGTACAACAACGACCGTCCCCGCACGGACCGTCCGACCTATAACAACGACCGCCCGTCCTACGGTGACCGTCCGGCCCGCACGGACCGTCCGGCCTACAACAACGACCGTCCCCGTACCGACCGTCCGGCCTACAACAACGACCGCCCGTCCTACGGCGACCGTGCAGCCCGCACCGAGCGTCCCTCCTACGGTGACCGTCCGGCCCGCACTGAGCGTCCCTCGTACGGCGACCGTCCCGAGCGTTCGCACTCCGACCGCCCGTCCTACGGCGACCGTCCGGCCCGCACTGAGCGTCCCTCCTACGGCGACCGCCCCGACCGTGCGGCTCGCACCGAGCGTCCCTCGTACGGCGACCGCCCGGACCGTTCGCACTCCGACCGCAGCAACCGTTCCGCGCACGACGACGGCGGCCACTCCAGCAACTTCTACCCGAGCCGCGACACCAAGGCGCACTTCGCCGCCGGTGACGACGTCGTTCTCGAGCGCCTCGAAGCCATCGCGACGACGGCTGCCGAAGTTGTCGGCGTGACCTTCGGCGACCTGGGCCTGGGCGAGAACATCGTCCGCGAGCTCGGCGCCCTCGGTGCCGCCAGCCCGTTCCCGATCCAGGCCGCGACCATCCCGGACGTGCTCGCCGGGCGCGACGTGCTCGGCCGTGGCAAGACCGGCTCCGGCAAGACGATCGCCTTCGGCGCTCCCCTCGTGGAGAAGCTGATGGAGAACAACGGCGCCAAGGACCGCAAGATGGCCCGCAAGCCCCGCGCGCTCATCCTGGCCCCGACCCGCGAGCTCGCGCTGCAGATCGACCGTACCGTGCAGCCCATCGCCCGCAGCGTCGGCCTCTTCACCACCCAGATCTACGGCGGCGTTCCGCAGTACCGCCAGGTCAGCGCCCTCCAGCGCGGCGTGGACATCATCATCGGCACCGCCGGCCGCATCGAGGACCTCATCGAACAGGGTCGCCTCGACCTCAGCGAGGTCGTCGTCACCGTCCTCGACGAAGCCGACTACATGTGCGACCTGGGCTTCCTCGAGCCCGTCCAGCGCATCCTGCGCCAGACCAAGAAGGGCGGCCAGAAGCTGCTCTTCTCGGCAACCCTCGACAAGGGCGTCGCCTCGCTCGTCAAGGAGTTCCTGACGAACCCGGCCGTCCACGAGGTCGCCGGTGAAGACCAGGCCTCCTCCACGATCGACCACAAGGTCCTCGTCATCGAGCACCGCGACAAGAGCGCCATCATCGGCCAGCTCGTCGACCGCCAGGGCAAGACGCTGATCTTCTCCCGCACCCGTGCGTACGCCGAGCAGCTCGCCGAGCAGCTCGAAGACGCCGGCGTGAAGGCGACGAGCCTGCACGGCGACCTGAACCAGGCCCGCCGTACCCGCAACCTGCAGATGCTGACCAGCGGTCGCGTCAACGTGCTGGTGGCAACGGATGTCGCGGCCCGCGGCATCCACGTGGACGACATCGACCTGGTCATCCAGGCCGACGCCCCCGACGAGTACAAGACCTACCTGCACCGCTCCGGTCGTACCGGCCGTGCAGGCAAGTCCGGCACCGTCGTCACGCTGATCCCGAAGCAGCGTCGTCGCCGCATGGACGAGCTCCTCGAGCGCGCCGACATCGAAGCCAGCTTCATGAACGCCGCCCCCGGCGACGCAGCCGTCCGCGAGCTCGCCGGCCTGTAACACCCGCTCCACTCGCACCACCCGCAGGGCACTCACCATCCGGTGGGTGCCCTGCGGCCGTTAACCCCGCCCCCGTGTCCCGCGAGAGTACATTTTTGGCCCCTAAAACGCGGTGTGCTGTCTCGGGACGTCCCTGACACTTCATGTCTCGGGACGTCCCTGACACTCGGGTCGGGATGTTGCGG
>NZ_JASJXJ010000192.1:0-6044 GCF_035018685.1 Cryobacterium sp. RTC2.1 | reverse complement strand
CGGCGAGCACGACCTCCGCGGTGTCGACGCGATCGTGCTGCCCGGCGGCTTCAGCTACGGCGACTACCTGCGCGCGGGCGCGATCGCGAGCCTCTCGCCGATCATGGCCGAGGTCATCGACGCCGCGAACAGCGGCATGCCGGTGCTCGGTATCTGCAACGGTTTCCAGATGCTCACCGAGGCGCACCTGCTCGAGGGCGGGCTGATCCGCAACGACCACGGCTCGTTCATCTGCCGCGACCAGCAGCTGCGCGTCGAGAACACCGACACCGTCTGGACCAGCGGCTTCGCGGGCGGCCAGGAGATCACCATCCCCCTGAAGAACGGCGAGGGCGGCTTCATCGCCTCCGCCGAGACCCTCGCAGAGCTCGAAGGCGAAGGCCGCGTCGTGGTGCGCTACGTCGGACTGAACCCGAACGGCTCCCTCAACGACATCGCCGGCATCACCAACGCCCGCGGCAACGTCGTCGGCCTGATGCCGCACCCCGAACACGCGGTCGAGGCCGGCTTCGGTCCCGACACCGCGTCCGCGATGCGCAGCGGCACCGACGGGCTCACGTTCTTCACCTCGGCGATCGAGCGGATGCTCGCGAGCGCGTAACCCGCACCCCGCAACGCCCGGTCCCGCAACGCCCGGTCCCGCGAAAGCGGGTGAATCGTCGTTTTCAGTACCGCAGAACGACGATTCACCCGCTTTCGCGAACAGGGGGCTCGGTTTAGACGGCGGCGGATGCCTCCCACAGGTTGATGCCGGCGTCGACGGCGTGAGCGTCGATCGCGTCGAGCTCCGCGGCGGTGAACTCCAGGTTCTCCACGGCGGCGACGTTGGCCTCGAGCTGCGCGACCGAGGACGCCCCGATCAGCGCCGACGTCACCTCCGGGCGCCGCAGCACCCAGGCGAGGGCGAGCTGGGCGAGCGACTGCCCGCGCTCCCCGGCGATATCGGTGAGGGCGCGGATGTGGACGAGCGTCTCGTCGCTGACCATGTCGCGTTTCATCGACCCGGCCCGCGCCGCCCGCGAGTCCGCGGGCACCCCGTGCAGGTACCGGTCGGTGAGTAGTCCCTGGGCGAGCGGAGAGAACGCGATGCAGCCGACGCCGAGGTCCTCGAGGGTGATCAGCAGGTCGTCCTCGACCCAGCGGTTGAACATCGAGTACGAGGGCTGGTGGATGAGCAGCGGCGTGCCGAGGTCGGCGAGGATCGCCGCGGCCTGCCGGGTGCGCTCTGGCGAGTACGAGGAGATCCCGGCGTAGAGGGCACGGCCGCTCGTGACGGCGGTGTGCAGCGCGCCCATGGTCTCCTCGAGCGGGGTGTCCGGGTCGGCGCGGTGCGAGTAGAACACGTCGACGTAGTCGAGGCCCATCCGGCCGAGCGACTGGTCGAGGCTCGCGAGCAGCGACTTACGCGATCCCCATTCGCCGTACGGGCCCGCCCACATGTCGTAGCCTGCCTTGGTCGAGATGACGAGCTCGTCGCGGTGCGGCCGGAAGTCCTGCTTCAGGTGAATCCCGAAGTTGGACTCGGCGCTGCCGTACGGCGGGCCGTAGTTGTTGGCGAGGTCGAAGTGCGTCACGCCGAGGTCGAAGGCGCGTCGCAGGATCGCTCGCTGCGTCTCGAGCGGGGTGACCCCGCCGAAGTTCTGCCACAGCCCGAGCGAAACGGCCGGGAGCTTGAGGCCGCTCTTCCCGGTGCGGCGGTAGGGCATGGACTCGTATCTGGTGTCAGCCGGAAGGTAGGTCACCCCTTCATCGTGCCACGGTGCATCCGCTCGCGCAGGGGGTGCCCGCCGCGGGGGTCAGGACCCACCCTGTGCGTTGCCTCTTACAACGGATGCCGACGGTCCAGCAGCCGGAGCTGGGCCGCGGATCCGGTGAGCTCGCGTGCCACGAGGGCAGCAGCGCCGGCCTCCGGGTGACGCCCCAGTCTGCGGAGCAGCTCGGCCCGGGTCGCGTGGAACCAGAAGTAGTCGTCGAGGCCGCCGATCCGGTCGACCACGGCGAGCGCCGCGGCCGGGTCGCCGCTCTCGGCGAGGGCGGCCGCCCGGTTCAGCCGCACGACCGGGCTCGGGTCGAGGGCGAGCAGCACGTCGTACCAGGCGATGATGGCGTTCCAGTCGGTGGTCGCGGCATCCGCGGCCAGGGCGTGGCAGGCGGCGATCGCGGCCGTGACCGCGAACCGCTCCGGGCGGATGCTGCTGCCGCGGATCGCGGACGCGGCGAGCTCGATGCCTTCCGCGACGCGGGAGCGATCCCAGAGACTCCGGTCCTGGTCGGCCAGGAGGACGATGTCGCCGTCGCCGTCGAACCGGGCGCGTAATCGGGAGTGCTGGAGCAGCATCGTCGCGAGGAGTCCCTCGAGCACGGGTTCGCCCGGCATCAGCTCGACGAGCAGCCGCCCCAGCCGGATCGCTTCCTCTGCAACGGATGCGCCGGGCGGCCCGGGTGGCACGGTCGGCGGGGGCAGCGCAGCCGAGCCGGGCGGCGCCTGCGAGCCGGGCGGCACGGAGGACTCAGGCCGCGCCGACACGGGCGCAGGGGCATCCGCCGACCGGGAAGCGTAGCCCTCCGTGAACAGCAGGAACACGGTCGTCGCGACCGCGCCGAGCCGGCCGGGCAGTTCCCCCGCGTCGGGCACGCGGTAGCGGATGCCGGCGTCGGCGATCTTGCGTCGCGCCCGGGTGAGGCGCTTGGCCATCGTCGCCTCTGAAACGAGGAGCGCCCGGGCGACCTCTGCGACGCTCAACCCGCAGAGCACGTGCAGGCTGAGCGCGACCTGGGCCTCCTGCGCGAGCGCCGGATGGCAGCAGGTGAAGATCAGCCGAAGCTGGTCGTCGCGGACGATGCCGGGCGGGGTCTCGTCGGGTGCCCGTTGCACGGCCAGGATGATCGCCTCCCGTTCCTTGTTCGGCCGCGCGCCCTCCCGCCGGAGCAGGTCGATCACCCGCCGCTTGGCCGCAAGGGTGAGCCACGCGCGCGGATTCGGCGGCACGCCGAGTCGACGCCAGGTCTCCAGGGCGCTGATGGCGGCGTCCTGGACGGCGTCCTCGGCGAGGGCCAGATCACCGGTCAGACGGATGACGGTGGCCAGCACCCGGCGCCGCTCCGCGACCAGGAGCGCGGCGAGGGCCCCGGCCGGGTCGGTGCCACCGGCATCCGTCGCCGTCATCACATCAGGGTCGGGACCGTCGGACGCACCTCGACGACGCCGTTCCAGGCGGCGGGGATCGCGGCCGCGTGCCGGATCGCCTCGTCGAGGCTGTCGCACTCGAGCAGGTAGAAGCCGGTCAGGGCCTCTTTGGTCTCGGCGTACGGGCCGTCGCCGATCACGACGTCGCCGCCCTTGCCGCCGGTGACCCGCACGGTCGTCGCGGTCTGGGTCGGGTAGAGCGCGGCACCGCCGCGGATCACCGCCTCGGCATCGCGGCCGAAATCGCGGTACTCCTGCATCTCTGCCGCCTGCTCCGGGGCGGTCCAGTCGACGTCACGGGTGTAGGTCAGGGCAACATAGCTGGGCATGGTGACTCCTTCATCGGGGATTTCATCGAATGACCCATCGGGAACGGTGGGATCTACTCTAGGAACGAACGGGGCGGTCCCGAAAGGACATCGGCGGCCGAATCTCCGACAACTGATTCCGCTGCGGTGACAGCGGGATCGGAACGGGGGGTGCAGGGGAGGCAACCGGTAGACTGGGCGCGCCAAGCATCCGCTATCTCTGGGAGAACGCCACGTGACCGCAGTTACCACCACCCCCTCCCGCGGCGTCGCCGACACCGTCGCGAACGCGATCGCCACCCCGGACAAGGACCAGCCCTTCGGCGCCCTCGGGCTGACCGAGGGCGAGTACCAGGAGATCCGCACGATCCTCGGCCGCCGCCCCACGAGCGGCGAGCTCGCGATGTACTCGGTGATGTGGAGCGAGCACTGCTCATACAAGAGCTCGAAGAAGTACCTGCGCCAGTTCGGCGACAAGGTCTCCCCCGCCATGAAGAAGAACCTCATGGTCGGCATGGGCGAGAACGCGGGTGTGCTCGACGTCGGCGAGGGCTGGGCCGTCACCTTCAAGATCGAGTCGCACAACCACCCCTCCTACATCGAGCCGTTCCAGGGCGCCGCGACCGGCGTCGGCGGCATCGTGCGCGACATCATCTCGATGGGCGCCCGCCCGGTCGCCGTGATGGACGCCCTCCGCTTCGGCCGCATCGACGACCCGGACACCGCGCGCGTCGTGCACGGCGTCGTGTCCGGCATCTCGTTCTACGGCAACTGCCTCGGCCTGCCGAACATCGGCGGCGAGACCTGGTTCGACTCGGTCTACCAGGGCAACCCGCTCGTCAACGCGCTCTCGGTCGGCGTGCTCCGCCACGAGGACCTGCACCTCGCCAACGCCCGCGGCGTGGGCAACAAGGTCGTGCTCTTCGGGGCCCGCACCGGCGGAGACGGCATCGGCGGGGCATCCATTCTCGCCTCGGACACCTTCAGCGCCGACGGCCCGACCAAGCGCCCCGCGGTGCAGGTCGGCGACCCCTTCGCCGAGAAGGTGCTCATCGAGTGCTGCCTCGAACTGTTCCGCGACAAGCTCGTCGAGGGCATCCAGGACCTCGGCGCGGCCGGCATCAGCTGCGCGACCTCGGAACTCGCCTCGAACGGCGACGGCGGCATGTACATCCAGCTCGAAAAGGTGCTGCTGCGCGACCCGACGCTCACCGCCGAGGAGATCCTGATGAGCGAGAGCCAGGAGCGGATGATGGCCGTCGTCACGCCGGAGAAGCTCGAGGGCTTCCTCGCGATGACCGCCAAATGGGACGTCGAGACGAGCGTGCTCGGCGAGGTCACCGACACCGGCCGGCTCGTCATCGACTGGAACGGCGAAGAGATCGTCAACGTCGACCCGCGCACGGTCGCGATCGACGGCCCGGTCTACGACCGCCCGGTCGCCTACCCGACCTGGATCGACGCGCTGCAGGCCGACTCGGCCTCGGCTCTGCCCCGGTCGACGGATGCCGCGAACCTGCGCGCGCAGTTCCTCTCGCTGCTGGGCTCGCCCAACCTCGCAGACCCCAGCTGGATCACCGACCAGTACGACCGCTACGTGCTCGGTAACACCGCGCTCTCCTTCCCCGACGACGCCGGCATGATCCGCATCGACGAGGAGTCTGGCCTCGGCTTCGTCATCGCGACCGACGCCAACGGCCGCTACTGCCAGCTCGACCCGTACCGCGGCGCCCAGCTCGCCCTCGCCGAGGCGTACCGCAACGTCGCAGCGACCGGAGCGGTGCCGGTCGGCATCAGCGACTGCCTCAACTTCGGCTCCCCCGAGAACCCCGAGGTGATGTGGCAGTTCGAACGCGCCGTCACGGCCCTCGCCGACGGATGCCTCGAGCTCGAGATCCCCGTCACCGGCGGCAACGTGTCGTTCTACAACCAGACCGGCGACCAGCCGATCTACCCGACGCCCGTCGTCGCCGTGCTCGGCGTGATCGACGACGTCGCCCGCCGCGTGCCGAGCGGCTGGCAGGACGACGGCCACAACATCTACCTGCTCGGCATCACCCGCGAGGAACTCGACGGCTCGGCCTGGGCCGATGTCGTGCACGGGCACCTCGGCGGTATGCCGCCGGTCGTCGACCTTCCCGGTGAGGCGCGGCTCGCCGGCCTGCTCAACGCGGCGTCGATCGAGGCGCTCATCGACAGCGCACACGACCTGTCTTCCGGCGGGCTCGCGCAGACTCTCGCCGAGGCCGTGCTCCGGTTCGGGGTCGGAGCCCGCGTGTGGCTCGGCGACATCTGCGAGCGGGACGGGATCGACGCATCCGTCGCCCTGTTCTCGGAGTCGGCCGGCCGCGTCATCGTCTCGGTGCCGCGCGAGGACGACGTGAAGTTCCTCGGCCTCTGCGAGGGCCGCGGGTACCCGGTGCTGCGCATCGGCGTCACCGACAACACCCTCGACGCTCTTGAGGTGCAGGACGTCTTCACGGTCTCCCTCGCGGACCTCCGCTCCCGCCACAGCTCCACCCTCCCCGCCCACTTCGCCTAGCCCGGGC
>NZ_JASJXJ010000191.1:0-6108 GCF_035018685.1 Cryobacterium sp. RTC2.1 | reverse complement strand
ACCTAGGCTGGGGGAATGCGAATTGCTGTGATCGGTGCGGGTGCCCTCGGCGGAACGTTCGCCACGCTACTGGAGAAGGCCGGGCATACCGTGACCGTGACGGCACGGGGAAAGGCCCTGGGCGTCATCCGCTCGGAGGGCATTCACCTGACCGGCGCCTTCGGCGACGAGACCGCCCGGCCGGCTGCGGTCGAACTGCTCACCGAGACTCCCGAGCTCACACTCGTCTGCACCAAGGCGCAGGATGCCGCCGCCGCGATCACGGCCAACGCGGCGGTCCTCGACGGCTCGCCGGTGATCGTCGTGCAGAACGGGCTCGACGGCGTCGCGACGGCGCGACGGATCCTGCCGAACTCCGACTGCTTCGGGGCGCTCTCGATCATCGCCGCGAACTATGCGGCGCCGGGACTCGTCACCGTGACCACGCCGGCACCGACGTACATCGGGCACGATACCGGTGACATCGACGCGGGAACGCTCGCCTGGCAGGGTGTGCTCGACGCGGCATTCCCGACGATCGCGACCTCGAACTTCGTCGGCGCCCAGTGGACGAAGCTCGTGGTCAACATGCTCAACGCGCTCCCGGCAGTGACCGGGCTGAGCGTGCAGGAGGTCGTCGACGATGCGGGGCTCCGTCGGGTCCTGACCGCGAGCATGCGGGAGACCGTGCGCGTCGGCGTCGCCCGCGGGGTGCGTTTCGGGGCGCTGCAGGGGCTCGGCGACCGCCGGTTGCGTGGTTTCGCCGGCCTTCCGCTCTCGATCGGGCAGCTGCTGCCGCGCCTGATGCGGGCCAGGATGGGCGACGTGCCGAACCTCGGCTCGACATTGCAGAGCCTCCGCAGGGGGCAGCTGACCGAGATCGACCACCTCAACGGGGTCGTCGTGCGGGAGGCCGCGGCGGCAGGCGTCGCCGCGCCGGTCAATACCCTGCTGACTGCCCTTGTGCATGAGGTCGAGGCCACAGGACACCCGCTCACACGAGCCGAGGTGCTCGTGCGCTTCGCCCCGCTCCGACTGCGGTAGGCCTCGCGGCGCCGGCTCAGCAGCTGTCGAAGAAGAGACGGCGGGGATCCGCCGGATTGGCGAGGTCGACGACGGCCGTCGCCCACGACCTGGGCCGGACCTCGGCCCGGTAGAGCCGGTTGGCGATGGCCCGGTCGTCGGGAACAGGGGAACCACCCAGTGCAGGGTCTGTCGTGGTATCCGCAGCATCACCGAGTTCCCCGGAGGGCTTCAGCTCAGCGGCGAGGTCGATGAAAGCGCCGGTCGACGAGGCATCCGCTGCGGTCTCGGTCAGCACGCTGTACGACCAGCCGTCGCGGAGTTCCTTCCTGAGCAGGAACTCCCCGTCGAAGATCAGGGTGTCGTCCGCAGGCCCCGTCGCGCCGGCGACGCGGAACGGGACCAGGAGCGCCCTGCGGAGCAGGTCGAAGTCGTCGCGGTGGCGGAACAGTCGCTCCGGCGAGGCCGGCCCGAAGGCCGTCTGCTCCTCGGTGGAGCGCTCGAAGTCGGCGAGCGAGGCGCGGGACACGGCGTGCCCGGTCGCGGCGAAGGCCGCTGCGAGGTCGTCGGCGAAGGCGGCCCGCGCGATGGGGTCCGTCCCGTCGATCGCGACCATCGTGCGGCCTCGGCCGTAGAGGCTGAGGATCTCCGTTGCGAGGTCGCGGAGGAAATCGAGGCGTGGTGTCGAAACAAGCGTCATGAATCGAGCCTAGGTTAGTGGGGTGAATGCAACCGTCATCGCGCCCATCGAATCCGGGGGAGTGCCAGCCACCGGGTCTGCCCTCGAGGCCGAGGGCACCGGTGAGATCGCGAGCCTCGTCAATGCCTGGTTCGGCCTGCACGCTCGCGACCTGCCCTGGCGTCGCGACGGTTTCGGCGCGTGGGGCGTGCTCGTGAGCGAGTTCATGCTGCAGCAGACGCCCGTGACCCGGGTGATCCCGCACCTCGAGGCGTGGCTCACCCACTGGCCGACACCCGCCGACCTCGCCGCCGTTCCGCCGGGCGAGGCCGTGCGGGCATGGGCGACGCTCGGCTACCCGCGGCGCGCGCTCTGGCTGCACGCCGCGGCCGTCGAGATCACCGAGAACCACGGCGGAATCGTGCCGCAGGACGTCGGCGTGCTCCTCACTCTGACGGGGATCGGCGATTACACCGCGCGGGCGGTCGCCGCGTTCGCGTACGGCCACCGGCATCCGGTCGTCGACACGAACACGCGCCGGGTCATCGCCCGCTGCGTCGCAGGCCAGGCCGAACCCGCGCCGCCGAGCCGCACCCGCGATCTCGCGGCCATGAACGCGCTCCTTCCGGCGGATGTCCGTGCCGCGGCCGTCTTCAACGCCGGCGCCATGGAACTGGGCGCGCTCGTTTGCACGTCAGCACGCCCGCGCTGCGCGGACTGCCCGCTCGCCGCGCTCTGCGCCTGGCGCGCGGCCGGCTACCCGGAGTACCAGGGTCAGAAGAAGACCGTTCAGAAGAAGTTCGCCGGCAGCGACCGGCAGGTGCGCGGCCTGATCCTCGCCGAGTTGCGCTCGACGAGGCACCCGGTGACGGATGCCGAGATCGCCACGCTCTGGCCGGACCCCGCCCAGCTCGGTCGGGCCCTGTCCGGCCTCCTGTCCGACGGGCTCGCGGTGCGCGTCGCTGCAGGGTCATACTCGCTCCCCCACGAGTAGGCGCGACCGTGAGCATCCGGATCGGCACCTCCGGCTGGAGTTACGAGCACTGGGACGGGGTGCTCTACCCGTCCGGGCTCCCCGCCGCCCGGCGGCTCGAGGTCTACGCCTCCCGTTTCGACACCGTCGAACTCAACGCGAGTTTCTACCGCTGGCCGCGGGAGTCGACGTTCGCCGGCTGGAGACGCCGCCTTCCCGAGGGATTCCTGCTCTCGGTGAAGGCGCCCCGTGGGCTCACCCACGCGAAGAGGCTCTATGCTCCCGAGGTTTGGGCGGCACGGATCGCCGCGTGCTGGCACGAGCTCGGCGACAAGCGCGCCGTCCTGCTCGTGCAGCTGCCGCCGGCGATGGAGCGCGACGATGCCAGGCTGGACTTCTTCCTCGCCGCCCTGCCGCACTGGATCAGGGTCGCCGTCGAGTTCCGGCACGACAGCTGGCTGTGCGAGGAGGTCTTCGCGATCCTCGAGCGGCACGGCGCCGCATACTGCGTGCTGAGCGGCGCGAACCTGCCGTGTGTCCTGCGCGCGACCGCACCGTTCGTGTACGTGCGGATGCACGGCCCCGATCGAGAGCACCTGTACGGAGGCTCGTACTCGGAGGCCGACCTCGATTGGTGGGCGGAACGCATCCGCGACTGGCAGGGCACAGGACGGGACGTGTTCGTCTACTTCAACAACGACGGCGGTGGAAACGCGGTCCGGAATGCGAGCGGCCTGGCCTCGCGATTCGGGAGCTGAGACCCCGACCGCTGCGACGCGGCTACTTCGCGAGCGTCGCGATCGCCTGGGCCCACAGGAAGAACTTGTTGGTGCCGAGGTCACCGATCGTGTCGATGCCGAACGCCGCCTTGAGGTGCTCGGCATCGCTGTCGCTGACGCCCTGGAGCGCCGCGACCGGCGCCTTCGCGAGCTCCTCCAGAGGGAGCGTTTCGTATGCTTTGTCGAGCTTGGCTGCGATGCCGGCCATGGGGTACCTCCACAGTGAGATGGGCTTTCCGGGGAACGAAAGCGCTTTTAAGCGTAGTTCTCCCCGGTCTCCCTCGCTAGGTGCGCTGCGTCAGCGTCCGCTGGAGGCAACCGCTATTCGGCGTGGTGACCGACGGCGGGAGTCTCGTCCTCGTCGTCGTCGTCATCGTCGTCGCCCTCGAACTCGCGCGGCTTGACGTAGGGGTCTTCGTCGCCGGCGTACTGGGCGCCCTGTGCGAGCGCGCCGACCTGGCTGTCGCGCTCCCGCGCTTCGCGGAGAAGGTCGTCGATGAGGGCGGCGTTCTCGGGGATCGCGTCCGCGATGAACTCGAGCGACGGGGTCAGCCGGGCGGTGATGTTCTTGCCGACCTCGCTGCGCAGCAGCCCGGTGGCCGCCTTGAGCGCCGCGGCGCTGTCGGTGCGCTCCTCGAGGGAGCCGTAGACGGTGTAGAAAACGGATGCGTGTTGCAGGTCACCCGTCACCTTGACGTCCGTGATGGTCACGAAGCCGAGCCTCGGGTCACGCAGGCCGCGTTCGAGCCGCTTTGCCACGATGACCTTGATGCGGTCGGCCATTTTTCTGGCGCGTTCCGGATCTGCCATGGTCTCACTCCTCTTGCTTCGGTACTGCGTTACGTCGATGCGTGGAAAATCTGGTGAATCGAGAAGCTGTCGTGCTGAGCGACCAACGGGCCTCAGGCCCCTCACGGAGAGGAGCCGGAGACCCGTCGATCAGACGCGGCCTGGTTAGACGCGCGGCTTTTCCTTCAGTTCGATCGTCTCGATCTCGTCGCCGATCTGGATGTCGTTGAACTTGCCGAGACCGATACCGGCCTCGAAGTCCGTACGAACCTCGGTGACGTCGTCCTTGAAACGACGCAGCGACTCGATGCCGAGGTTGTCTCCCACGACGACGCCGTTGCGGATGACCCGCGCCTTGGCGTTCCTCGTGATGACACCCGAGCGGACGATGACGCCGGCCACGTTTCCGAACTTGGACGAGCTGAACACCTCGCGGATCTCGGCGACACCACTCTGCACCTCTTCGAACTCGGGCTTGAGCATTCCCTTGAGGGAGTTCTCGATGTCCTCGAGCGCGTTGTAGATGACCGAGTAGAACCGCACGTCGACACCCTCGCGGGCTGCACGCTCGCGGGCCTTGGTGTCCGGGCGCACGTTGAAGCCGATGATGATGGCGTTGTCGACGGTGGCGAGGTTGACGTCGCTCTCCGTGACCGCACCGACACCGCGGTGGATGATGCGCAGCTGCACGGAGTCGTCGACCTCGATCTTGAGGAGCGACTCTTCCAGGGCCTCGACGGCACCGGAAACGTCACCCTTGATGATGAGGTTGAGCGATTCGACCTTGCCCTCTTCGAGTGCACGGGTGAAGTCTTCGAGGCTGATGCGCTTGCGGGCCTTGGCCAGCAGGGCGTTGCGCTCGGCGGCTTCGCGCTTCTCGGCGATCTGACGGGCGGTGCGGTCTTCCTGGATGACGAGGAAGGTGTCACCGGCCCGGGGAACGCTCGAGAGGCCCTGGACCTGCACGGCGCGCGACGGCGTCGCGGCGAGCACGGCAACGCCGTTTTCGTCGGCCATCGCACGAACGCGGCCATAGGCCGTTCCGGCGACGATCGAGTCGCCGACGTGCAGCGTTCCCGACTGGATGAGCACGGTTGCGACCGCGCCGCGGCCCTTGTCGAGACGAGCCTCGATGGCGACGCCACGGGCGTCCTTGTCGGGGTTGGCGCGCATGTCGAGTCCGGCGTCCGCGGTGAGGAGGACGGCCTCCAGGATTTCCTGGATGCCGATCTTCTGCTTCGCAGACACGTCGACGAACATGACGTCTCCGCCGTACTCTTCGGCGACGAGCCCGAATTCGGTGAGCTGCTGGCGCACCTTCTGCGGGTTGGCGCCTGGCTTGTCGATCTTGTTGACCGCGACCACGATCGGCACATTGGCCGCCTGGGCGTGGTTGAGGGCCTCAATGGTCTGGGGCATGATGCCGTCGTCCGCCGCGACCACGAGGATCGCGATGTCCGTCACCTGGGCACCACGGGCACGCATGGCGGTGAACGCCTCGTGGCCCGGTGTGTCGATGAAGGTGATGGCGCGGTCGATGCCCTCGTGCTCGGTGATGACCTGGTACGCGCCGATGTGCTGGGTGATTCCGCCGGCTTCGCCAGCGGCTACCTTCGCGTTACGGATCGCATCGAGGAGCGCGGTCTTTCCGTGGTCGACGTGACCCATGACGGTGACGACCGGCGGACGGGCCTTGAGCTCGTCATCGGTCTCTTCGGCCAGTTCCTGGTCGATGTCGATGTCGAAGCCGAGAAGCAGTTCGCGATCTTCGTCGTCGGGCGAGACCATCTGGATCTTGTAACCGAGTTCTCAGCCGGGGGAAGTTGCCCTTCTTGTCCGCGAGGCCTGCCTCGGTCGCGAGGCCGGTCATGGTGCCCATTGCGTCG
>NZ_JASJXJ010000190.1:0-6165 GCF_035018685.1 Cryobacterium sp. RTC2.1 | reverse complement strand
CCCCCTGACCGTCCGGGGCCTGACCGTGCGCAACCGGCTCTGGGCCGCCCCGATGTGCCAGTACTCGATCCTGAAAGAGGACGGCGTGCCGGAGGACTGGCACCTCGTGCACCTCGGCGGCCTCGCGGCGGGCGGGGCTGGCCTCGTCATCGCCGAGGCGAGCGCGGTGAGCCCGGAGGGTCGCATCACCGCCCGAGACACCGGCATCTGGAACACGGAGCAGGCCGACGCCTGGGCCCGCATCGTCCGCTTCATCCACGGACAGGGCGCACGCGCCGGCATCCAGCTCGCGCACGCCGGCCGCAAGGCATCGACCTGGCCGGCCTGGGGCGCCGACAGCCACGGCGCCGTCCGGCACGGCACCGTCCCCGCGGCGGAGGGCGGCTGGCCGACGCTGTCGGCGTCGACCATCCCGTTCCCCGGCTACGCGGCTCCCGTCGCCCTCGACGCCCGCGGCATCGACATGGTCGTCGACGATTTCGCCGCCGCGGCCGTCCGCGCCATCGAAGCCGGCTTCGACGTGCTCGAGATCCATGCGGCACACGGGTACCTGCTGCACCAGTTCCTCTCCCCGCTCAGCAACGACCGCACCGACGAGTTCGGCGGTTCCCTCGAGAACCGCGCCAGGCTGCTGCTGCGGGTCGTCGCGGCCGTCCGCGCGGCGGTCGGCGCGTCGCATCCGCTCTTCGTGCGTTTCTCGGCCACCGACTGGGCCCCGGGAGGCTGGACCCCGGAGGAGACCGCCATCGTCGCCGGCTGGGCGCGCACCGCGGGCGCCGACTTCTTCGACATCTCCTCCGGCGGCAACGTCACGGGCGTGCAGATCCCGCTCAGTCCCGGCTACCAGGTGCCGCTCGCCGCGTTCGTGAAGGGCGAAGCGGATGTCCCGGTGAGCGCGGTCGGACTCATCACGACCCCGGCGCAGGCCGAGGAGATCCTCGCGAGCGGGCAGGCCGACGCCGTCATGCTCGCGAGGGAACTCCTGCGCGACCCGCACTTCCCGTTGCGGGCAGCCCACGAACTCGGGGCGACGATCGACTATTGGCCGCCGCAGTACCTGCGCGCCCGCTGGCCGGAGGCCTGAGCGCCCCACCGACCCGGCGCTCACTCCGGCCAGGCGCTCAGGGCGCCTGGCCCTTCACGCCGTCTTGCCATTCACACCGACTGGGACACGCAGATGAAATTCCCTTCCGAATCCCGGAACCAGGCAGCCTTGCCCTCGGAGTCCGTTGCGATGCCGTTCTCGGTCTTGAGTCCCGGCACGTCGTACTCCTCGAAGACAACTCCGCGGCTGCGCAGCGCGGCCATTTCGGCCTCGAGGTCGTCTGTCATCCAGCCGAGCGCGGTGTTCCTGGCCGTGCCGGCGTTCTCGGTTTCGTAGACCTGCACCCTGGCCCCGGACGGCGTGCGGTAGACGAGCCCGTGCTCGTGCTCCTCCGCCGGTTCGAGCCCGAGCTTGTCCCGGTAGAACTCCCTCGCGCGCTTCAGGTCCTTCGCCGGCAGTACCGAATAGGCTTCCAACTGGCTCAACATGAGTCTGCCTCACTTTCTTTCGGCGCACATTTTACGCCCGTGAGCACCCGCCGTCGAGGTCCCGGCCTGCCCGCAGCGTCCGTCGGACCCGGTACCTCGACGCCGCTCAGAGACGCCGGGTCGCGTCCTGCACTTCGCCGACGAGCTCTTCGATGATGTCCTCGAGGAAGAGCACCCCCGTCGTCGCCCCGACTGCGGTGAACGAGCGGGCGAGATGTGCTCCGGAGCGGCGCATGGTCGCGAGCGCGTCCTCGAGGTCGGTGCCTTCGTAGATCGACACGAGCTGGCGGATGCGCTTGGCCGGGATGGGATCGGCGTAGCTGCCGAGGCCGTTCCCGGCGGTGCTGCCCGTGACGGGGATTCCCGCGTCGCCGTCGAGGTCGATCACGTCCTTGAGGTGCACGTAGCCGGTCGGCTCCCCTTCGGCGGTCACGAGCACGTAGCGCGAGAAACCGTGCTTGGTGACGGCCTTCTCCACGTCGGCCGGGCTTGCGGACTCCGGCAGGCTGATCAGGTCCGCGAGCGGGACCGCGACGTCGCGCACCTTGCGGGTGGTGAACTCGAACGTCGCGCTGAGCGCACCGGTTCCGTCGCGGAGCACGCCCTCCCTGGTCGACTCCGACACGATCGTCGCGACCTCCTCGAGCGTGTACGTGCTGTTCGCCTCGTGCTTGGGCTCGACCCGGAACAGCCTCAGGACGCCGTTGGCAGTCGAGTTGAGCGCCACGATCAGGGGCTTGACGAGGCGTCCGAAGAACACGAGCGGCGGCGCGAGCACGAGCACGGCCTTGTCGGGGATCGAGAACGACAGGTTCTTCGGCACCATCTCGCCGAACACGACGTGCAGGTAGGAGACGAGCAGCAGCGTCACGATGAACGCGATCGCGGTGAGCGCCTCGTCCGGCAGCCCGGTCAGGGCGAGCGGCGCCTCGAGCAGGTGGTGGATCGCCGGCTCAGAAACGTTCAGGATCAGCAGCGAGCACACCGTGATGCCGAGCTGGGTCGTCGCGAGCATGAGCGTCGCGTGCTCCATCGCGTAGAGCGCCGTCCGGGCGCCCATCCGGCCGGCGGCTGCGAGCGGCTCGATCTGGGAGCGCCTCGCGGAGATGACCGCGAACTCGGCGGCCACGAAGAAGGCATTTCCGGCGAGCAGCACGAACAGCCAGACGATTCCTGTCCAGTCACTCATGACGGCGCTCCTTCGGCTTCGCCGCGGTGGGTCGGGTGGGCGCAGAGGGTGCCGTCGCCGGCGTCGCCAGCGGTACGGTTGCGACCGCGACCGTGGTCCCCGGCTCGGACTCGGTCTCCGGTTCCGGCTCCGACGTGGGCGTGAAGCGGATGCGGTCGATCCGGCGACCGTCGAGACGTTCGACCGAGAGCTCTCCCGTTGCGATGCCGACGACGTCGCCGACGACGGGCAATCGGCCGAGCTCGCTCATCACGAAACCCGCGACCGTCTCGTACGGGCCGTCCTCAGGAACCACGACGCCGGTGCGTTCGAGGAGTTCGTCCGGGCGGAGCATCCCGGGGAAGGTCAGGGAGTCCGGCGAACGCACGACCCCTGCCCTGGTGCGGTCGTGCTCGTCGGCGACCTCGCCGACCAGTTCCTCGACGAGGTCCTCGAGGGTCGCGACACCGGCGGTTCCGCCGTATTCGTCGACGACGACGGCCATCTGGTAGCCGCGGCCGCGGAGTTCGACGAGGAGGCCGTCGAGTTTCATGGTCTCCGGCACGCGAACGGCCTCGGACTGGAGTGCGGACACCGGGACATCCGCCCGGCGGTGCCGCGGCACGGCGACGGCCTGCTTCACGTGCACGATGCCGACGACGTCGTCGACTCCCTCGTCGACGACGGGGAACCGCGAGTACCCGGTTTGGCGGGTGAGGTCGATCACGGCCTGGGCGGAGGCGTTGCGCTGGATGCTCGCGACGCGCGGGCGGGGCGTCATGACGTCGGCGGCGGTGTGGCCGGAGAAGAGCAGGGTGCGGTGCAGCAGCGTCGCCGTGTCCTTCTCGAGCAGGCCGGCACTGGCAGAACGCCGCACGAGCGAGGAGAGCTCCTCTGCGGTGCGCGCTCCGGACAGCTCTTCCTTGGGTTCGATCCCGATCGACCGGAGCACGGCGTTCGCGCTGCCGTTGAGCACGGTCACGGCCGGACGGAACACGGTCGTGAACAGGGTCTGGAACGGGATCACGAGCTTCGCGGTCTTGATCGGCAGGGCGAGGGCGAAGTTCTTCGGCACCAGCTCGCCGATGATCATCGAGGCGAGGGTCGCGATCACGATCGCGGCCGTCGAGGCGACGACGGGCACGACGAGTCTCGGGAACCCCGCAGCCAGCAGCGGCGGCGCGAGCAGGCTGCTGATCGCGGGCTCGAGAGCGTAGCCGGTGAGGAGCGTGGTCAGGGTGATGCCGAGCTGGGCGCTCGAGAGGTGCGTCGAGGTGATCTTCAGGGCCGCGATGGTCTTCGCGAGCCGCGTCTCTCCGCGGGCCTGCCTGGCCTCGAGGTCGCTGCGCTCGAGATTCACGAGGGAGAACTCGCTCGCGACGAAGAGGCCGGTGCCGATGGTCAGGATGATGCCGACGCCGAGCATGACCCACTCAAACATCGCGGGGCCCGGCGTCCGCTGTCGTTGCAGCTGTCGTCACAAGGGGAAAACCGTTCTCACGGGGAGAACGGTTACTGGGCGAATTCGCAGGAGGAGGGTCGTCCATTATTCATCCAACTATACCGTGCAGGTCCCGTGCGGGACCGGGTGCGCGTGGCACACCCGGACCCGATTGTCAGGAAGCGACCGCTACCAGGAGACCGGGAGGGCCTTGCCCTCCTCGTAGCCGGCGGCCGACTGGATCCCGACGAGGGAGCGCTCGTGGAATTCGTCGAGGTTGGTCGCGCCCGCGTAGCTGAACGAGCTGCGCACACCGGAGGTGATCATGTCGAGCAGGTCCTCGAGTGAGGGACGGAGCGGGTCGAGGTAGATCTTCGAGCTCGAGATGCCCTCTGCGAAGAGGGTCTTCCGTGCGAGCTCGTACGGGTCGAGCCTGTCGAAGCGTTCCTGAACGGCCTTGGTCGATGCCATGCCCCAGCTCTCCTTGTAGACCGCGCCGGAGGCATCCGTGTCGAGCAGGCCAGGCGCCTCGATGGTGCCGGCGAACCACGAGCCGATCATGACGGATGCCGCGCCGGCGGCGAGTGCGAGCGCCACGTCCCTGGGGTAGCGCACCCCGCCGTCCGCCCAGACGTGCGCGCCGAGTTCGCGCGCGGCGGCTGCGGTCTCGAGCACGGCGGAGAACTGCGGCCGGCCGACGGCGGTCATCATCCGGGTCGTGCACATCGCGCCGGGTCCGACGCCGACCTTCACGATGGTGGCGCCCGCCCCGACCAGGTCGTTGACGGCATCCGCGGTCACGACGTTGCCTGCGACGATCGGGATGCCGAGGCCGAGCCCTGCGACGATGCCGAGCGCCCGCAGCATGCCGGCCTGGTGCCCGTGCGCGGTGTCGACGACGAGGACGTCGACACCGGCGGCGACGAGCGCGCGTGCCTTCGCGGCCACGTCGCCGTTGATGCCGATCGCCGCGGCGACGAGCAGACGCCCGTGGGCGTCGACGGAGGGCTGATAGAGGGTCGAGCGGAGCGCGCTCTTGCGGCTCAGGGTGCCGACCATGACGCCGTGGCGGAGCACGGGGGCGAAGTCGAGTTCCGCGGCGGTCATCACGTCGAAGGCGCGGCGCGGGCCGTCGATGTCCTCGGCGTCGAGGGACGTCAGCGGGCCGTGCAGCAGGTCGCCGAGCTGGGCGTCCGGCAGGGCGGTGCCGAGCCTGGCGGCGTCGATGCAGCCGAGGTATGCGCCGCGGGCGTCGTTGACGACGATGCCCTGGCCGGCGACGGGGGGCACCTGGCGCAGGGCGCTCGCGACCGTTTCACCCGGCCCGAAGATGAACGGGGTGTCGAAACGGGTCGACTGGTCCTTCACCCAGCGGATCGCGGCGTCGAGTTCCTGCAGGTGCATGTCCTGCGGCAGCACGCCGAGTCCGCCGCGGCGTGCGAGGGACGCGGCGAGCCGGGGACCGGTCACCGAGTTCATGTTCGCGGACACGACAGGGATGGTGGCCCCTGTCCCGTCTCCGGGCGCGAGGGAGACGTCGAGCCTGCTCGTGACGGCCGATTCGCTCGGCACCAGGAAGACGTCGGAATACGTGAGATCGTGGCTGGGGATCGCTCCATAGAACTGCATGCAAATAACGCTAGCCCCCCGCATCGATACCCGCAGCCATGCGCGATTGGTTTAGGCTGGGCGGGCAGACCGAACCGGCGATTTTCGGCCGGGGATATCCAAAATTCAACGCAGAGAGTGGGAACCGGCTGTGTCGAGCCAGTTGACCGGTAGTGGATCCGACGAAGCAACGTCGGGTGAATTCGGAGCGAACGAGTGGCTCGTCGACGAGCTGTACGAACGGTACCTCGTCGACAAGAACTCGGTGGATGAGTCCTGGTGGCCCGTGCTGGAGAGCTACCACCAGACCGCGAACGGGGCAGGCCACGACGCGGAATCACCCGCTGCCGAGGCCGCGCAGCCGGCCCAGACGGCGGCATCCGCCCCCGCAGCAGCAACCCCGGTCGCTCCGGCC
>NZ_JASJXJ010000189.1:0-6241 GCF_035018685.1 Cryobacterium sp. RTC2.1 | reverse complement strand
CGGGTCGAGATCACGCCCGACTTCGGTCAGGGCGCCACGATCGCCGGCTACGCCGTCTCGAGTGACGGCCCCGTCCCCGCGGCGATCGGACTCGACCGTGCCGCGCTCACGGAGGCCGGGTTCACCGGTGCGGTGGGCCAGGCGCTCGTGCTCCCCCAGGCATCCGCACCGACCCTCGTCGCCATCGGCGTCGGCGCGCAGGGTGTGCTCACGACCGCGACCCTGAGAGACGCCGCCGCCGCGTTCGCCAGGGCCGGCCGGCAGGGACGCCGTCTCGCGACGGACCTCCTGGACGCCGCGAGCGGGCTCGACCCGGTCGCGGCCAGCGCGGCCGTCGTCGAGGGCGCCGTGCTCGCACGCTATCGCTACCTCGAACTCAAAACGGCGACCACCCACATTCCCCTCGAAGCGCTCGACCTCGTCGGGAGCACCGCACACGCAGGCGGCGTCGCACGCGGCCTCGCCCTCGCCCGGGCGACGGCCCTCGCGCGCGACCTTGCGGCCGCCCCGCCCTCCCATCTCACGGCGACGGTCTTCGGCGACTTCGCAGAGGCTCTCGCACCGCAATTCGGGCTCGAGGTGAGCGTCTTCGACAAGGCGGAACTCATCGAGCTCGGCTGCGGCGGCCTCCTCGGCGTCAATGCCGGCAGCATCGAAGAGCCCCGGATGATCGAGGTCCGGTATCGCCCCTCCGAACAGCCGACCGGGCACCTCGCCCTCGTCGGCAAGGGCATCATGTACGACTCCGGCGGGATCGCTCTCAAGCCGGGCGATGTCACGCACCTCGCGATGAAGATGGACATGTCCGGTGCCGGCGCGATCTTCGCCGCGATGACTGCGCTCACAGAACTCGGCTGCACGAACGCCGTGACCGCCTATCTGATGTGCACAGACAACATGCCCTCCGGTTCGGCGACCGCGATGGGTGACGTCCTCACGATCCGCGGCGGCACGACCGTCGAAGTCAAGAACACCGACGCGGAGGGGCGGCTCGTGATGGCGGACGGGCTCGTCCTCGCCACCGAAGAGGGCGTTGACGCCATCGTCGACCTCGCGACCCTCACCGGGGCTGCGCTCGTCTCGCTCGGCCCGATGATGGCGGCGCTGTTCGGCAACGACCAGGACATCATCGACCAGGTGCGCGCGGCATCCGACCTCACCGACGAGACAGTCTGGCAACTTCCGCTCGACCGCCGCTACCGCAACCAGCTCGACTCGGACGTCGCGGACATGTCGAACCTCGGCGGGCCGTTCGCCGGCGCGACGACCGCTGCCCTGTTCCTCGCGGACTTCGTCGGCGACACCCCCTGGGCGCACGTCGACATGTGCGGCCCGATGCAGTCGGACTCCGACGACTCCTGGCGGACCAAGGGACCGACCGGTTTCGGAGCCCGCCTGCTCGTCGAGCTCGCGCTCGCGTTCCGGCCCCCGGCCGCCTGAGCACGGCCGCCGGCTGCGGAGCGCACGGTCGGCTCTTGCTTCGGCTTGCGCGCACCGGATGCCCGGCCCGAGCGACCGGACAGCGATCGCCTCCCATCACACCCGTTCGAAGACGGCGGCGAGGCCCTGTCCACCCCCGATGCACATGGTCTCGAGAAGGTACTGCCCCCCGGTGCGGTGCAGGTGTCTGCTCGCGGTCGCCAGGATGCGTGCGCCGGTGGCACCGACGGGGTGACCCAGGGAGATGCCGGAACCGTTCACGTTGGTGCGTTCCCAGTCGGCGTCGGTGAATTTCCACTCCCGGCTGACCGCGAGCACCTGCGCGGCGAATGCCTCATTGAGCTCGATCAGGTCGATGTCCGCGAGGGTGAGGCCTGCGCGTTCGAGGGCCTTCTTCGTTGCGGGCACCGGCCCGATGCCCATCCGCGAGGGCTCGACGCCGGCCCTTGCCCACGTCACGAGGCGCACGAGCGGGGTGAGCCCGAGCTCCGCGGCGCGCTCAGGGGTCGTCACGAGGCACACGGCGGCGGCGTCGTTCTGCCCGCTCGCGTTTCCGGCGGTGACCGTCGCGTCGGCATCCGTCTTCACGAGAATGGGACGCAGCCCGGCGAGACCGGCCAGGGTCGTGTCCGGCCGCGGGGTTTCGTCGCGGGAGACGACGACGGCGCCCTTTCGCCCCGGAACCGTGACCGGAACGATTTCGGCGTCGAAGCGGCCCTCTGCAACGGCCGCCGCGGCGCGCTGCTGGGACCGCACGGCGAGCTCGTCCTGCTCGGTACGACCGATGCCGTACTCCCGGCGCAGGTTCTCCGCGGTCTCGAGCATGCCGCCGGGAACCGGGTAGTTGCGGCCGCCGGCGGTCTCCCGGCCACGGCTGAGCGCGTCGCGCAGCAGCACGCCCGGCCCGGCCGTGATTCCGAAACGGGAATCGACGGTGTAGAACGGCGCCTGGCTCATCGAGTCGACTCCGCCGGCCACGACGACGTCGCTGATGCCGGTCTGCACCTGCATCGCCGCGTCGAGCACGGCCTGCAGGCCGGAGCCGCACCGCCGGTCGAGTTGGAGCCCGCCGACGGTCACCGGCAGGCCGGCGTTGAGGGCGGCGACGCGGGCGACGGATGCCGCCTCCGCGGTCGGGTAGGCCTGCCCGAGGATCACGTCGTCGATCACACCCCCGTCGATGCCGGTACGTTCCAGCAGGGCCGCGATCACGGCGGCGGCGAGGTCGGCCGGCGCGACCGTGGCGAACATCCCGCCGAAGCGCCCGATCGGGGTGCGCACCGGTTCGCAGATGACGACCTCGCGCATCCGCTCGTTCATGCGCCGACCCCTGGCAGCAGGGTGCGGATGACGCCCGGTTCCGCGGGCACGAGCAGCCGCGCCCCGGTCGCGGCCTGCACCTCCGCGACGGTGAGACCCGGAGCGACCTCCCGCAGCACGAGCCCCTCCCCGGTGACGTCGATCACCGCGAGGTCGGTGATGATCCGGGTGACCACGTGCTTGCCGGTCAGGGGAAGGGAGCACTCCGCCACGATCTTGTGCTCGCCGGCACGCGTGACATGCTCCATCACGACGATCACGGTATCGGCGCCGTGCACGAGGTCCATCGCCCCGCCCATACCTTTGATCATCTTGCCCGGCACGGCCCAGTTCGCGATGTCTCCCGTCTCCGAGACCTGCATCGCGCCGAGAACGGCCACGTCGATGACCCCGGCACGGATCATGCCGAAGCTCTGCGCGGAGTCGAAGTACGCCGCACCGGGATTGACGGTGATGGTCTCCTTGCCGGCGTTGATCAGTTTCGGGTCCTCCTCGCCCTCCCACGGGTACGCCCCGACGCCGAGCACCCCGTTCTCCGAATGCAGGATGACGTGCACCCCCTCCGGCAGGAAGTTCGGGATCAGGGTCGGCAGGCCGATCCCGAGGTTGACGTAGCTGTCGGGGGCGAGTTCCTGCGCGGCTCGGGCCGCCATCTCGTTGCGGGTCAGGGGCATGTCAGCCTTCCGTTCTGGCGGTCTGGGCGGATGCCGCGGCCGCGGCGGCGCCTCCCGGCCGTGGCCGGGTCGTGACCTTCTCGATCGGGAGGTCATGCGCATCCGCGTGGTTCAGCTGCACGATCCGTTGCACGTAGATGCCGGCGAGGTGCACGTCGTCCGGATCGATCTCGCCCGGTTCGACGAGCTCGTCGACCTCGGCGATGGTGATCCGGCCGGCCATCGCTGCCGGCGGGTTGAAGTTGCGGGCCGACTTCTCGAAGACCAGATTGCCGTGCCGGTCGCCGCGAGCGGCGCGCACCAGGGCGAAGTCGGTGACGATCGCCTCCTCGAGCACGTATTCCTGCGTCTTTCCGAGCGAGGAGAACACCCTGGTCTCCTTCGGCGGCGAGGACACCAGCACCTCCCCGTCTGGCCCGTAGCGCCAGGGCAGGCCGCCGTCGGCGACCAGGGTTCCGACGCCGCTCGCGGTGAAGAACGCCGGGATGCCGCTGCCGCCCGCGCGAAGCCGCTCGGCGAGGGTTCCCTGCGGGGTGAGCTCGACCTCGAGGTCACCGCCGAGGTAGCGCCGCGCGAAGTCCTTGTTCTCGCCGATGTATGACGCGATGACCCTGCTGATCCTGCCCTCCCTGAGCAGCTCACCGAGTCCCCAGCCGTCGACGCCGCAGTTGTTGGAGACGACCCGGAGGTCTGTCGTGCCCCGGTCGAGCAGGGCGCGGATCAGCACGATCGGCACGCCGACCAGGCCGAAGCCGCCGACGGCGAGGGAAGCGCCGTCTGGGATGTCCGCGACGGCGGCCGCCGCGGAGGTGAACGTCTTATCCATGGAGCAGTCCTTCGGTCCGGTTCAAGGAAGTGTCGGGGTCGGTGCAGAGGCGGCGGCCTCCGCGTCCAGGGCGGCGAACGTCGTGCGGGCTATCGAGAGCGCCGAGTTCGCGGCAGGCACCCCGGCGTAGATCGCGGTATGCAGCATCGCCTCGCTGATCTCGGCGCGGCTGAGCCCGTTGGTGAGCGCGGCGCGCACGTGCATCGCGAGCTCGTGCTCGTGGCCGCCGGTGATCAGGCAGGCGAGGGTGAGGAAGCTGCGGGTGCGCCGGTCGAGGCCGGGCCTGGTCCAGATTTCACCCCAGGCGTATCGGGTGATGAAGTCCTGGAAGTCGGCGGTCTCCGGGGTGATCGCGGCCGTCGCGGCATCCACGTGCGTGTCACCGAGCACGGCCCGGCGCACGGCCAGGCCCGCGGTGTACACCTCGGCCGCCGTTCGTGCGGAGGGATCCTGGGCCACGGCTAGTCCGATCGGCTGCTCCGCAGACGTTGCCGGGGGCGTCGCCGCGAGCTGTTCCCTGAGCAGGCCTGCGAGGTCCCGCGGCCGCTCGAGGGAGGGCAGGTGGGCGACTCCCGCGATCTCGGCGAACCGGGCGCCGGGAATGGCCGCGGCGAGTTCGGCGACGAGGGCACTCGGCGTGGCGAGGTCGAGTCCCCCGGCGACGCAGAGCGTCTGCACGGCGATGCCGGCGACCGCGTCGCGCTCGTCGAAGCCGGCGAGCGCCTCGCAGCAGAGCGCGTATGACTCGTCGTCGATGTCGAGCAGCCGGTTCAGCGCACCGGCACCCGCCGCGGGATCGCGCTCAAGGAACCCCGGAGCGAACCAGCGTTCGGCGCTGCCGATCACCATCGAGGGCGTTCCGCTCGCCCGGATCTGTGCGGCGCGCTCGTGCCAGCCCTCCGCTGTGCCGATCCGTGCCGCCGAACAGACGACGGTGAGGCTCAGCAGGCGCCCGGGGTGGCGGATGCCGAGCTCGAGCCCGACCGCTCCGCCGAGCGAGATCCCGGCATAGTGGAAGGACTCCGGTGCCGCGTCCGGACCGAGGGCGGCGGCCGTCGCGGAGTCGACGAGCGCGATCACCGCGTCGGCGAGTTCGGCGACCGTGAACGGTTCCCGCGCGGCCGGGCTGACCCCGTGTCCGGGCAGATCGAAGCTGAGCACCCGCAGGTCCGGATGTGCCGGGTCGCCGAGGGCGCCGAGGGCGTCGAGGGCGTCGACGACCGGGTCCCAGAGCGTCGTCGTGGTGCCGAGCGACGGTCCGAGAACGAGCAGCGACGCCCGGCCAGCCGGGCCAGCCGGGCCAGCCGGGCCAGGGCGAATCGTGCCACGAAGAAGGGGCTGGGTCATCGTTCAACCTTCCGTGCTGGGTGGGCAGGCACTGCCGGTTGACGAGGCACTGCCGGTTCACGAGGCACTTCTGCCTCGACGTGTGCCCGGTATCGGGCGAGCACCCGGTCGATCGCTGACGAACCCTGGCCAAGGCCGGAGTCCGCGTCGAATGCGGCCCAGGCCCGGTCCCGCAGTGCGTCGGTCACTCCCCCGGTGGCGCCCTCTGCTGCCAGCAGGCCACCCAGCGTCACCCGCAGCGGTCGCCGGGTCTCGTGGGATTCCTCGGCGGCACGCTGTACGAGTGCGAAGGCCCTGGTCTTCCCGAGGGCCTCGGCGAGCAGGGTGGTCACGCGTTCGCTGAAGACGAGCCCGTCGGTGAACTCGAGGTTGACCCGCATCCGCCCGGGGTGGACGTCGAGGCGCCCGGCGAGGTCGGCCGCTCCGCTGACCGCGGAAACCGCGAGCCGCTCGAGCTCGCGCAGGGTCTGCCACTCGGCGTGCCAGGCTCCGCTCGGGCGCTGGTCCTCGGCGAGCAGGCTGCCGTAGAGCGACGCCAGCAGAGCAGGGGTCTGGCGCGCTGCGGCCGTGACGAGCACGGCCGTCACCGGGTTGCGCTTGTGCGGCATCGCGCTGGAGCCGCCCTGTCCCGCAC